>SVQW01000001.1:0-300000 GCA_015065085.1 Oscillospiraceae bacterium
TGGTTGGAGCCTTCTCAAAACCATCGAGTGGTAGGAGTTGTTAACCAATCCACAGCATCTAAACAATTATACCATAGTTCTTGGAGAGGAACTCTAAAAACTACTACATTTATTATACGAGGAGTTGATATTATGAAAAAGACATTTTTATTTGTTCTCACCGCTTTGATGATTTTTTGTGTGGTATCCTGTGCGGAGGATAAGCCCGTAACTCCTGATGTTACAGTACCTGTCGAAAATGATCTTCCCGATGCTTCTCACGAAACCGATATTTTGCCGGCAGAGGATAACGAAAAGCATGAGGACGATGAACCTCCGATTGAGTTGACACAGAAAAAAAGCTATGCCAACACCATTAATAATAATTTGAATGGTGCGACAGTGCTTTATGCAGATGATTTTTATATCTACGATACATTCATTGAGGTACCGGATGATGAATATATGGGTGGTGAACACCGCGTCTACCGTGCTTGGTTGCCGGGTGTTGACGGACACGAAGAATATGTAAGCGAGGAAATTTATGCTCCTTATTTTGCTGCACGCAATATGTGTATATACGATAATAAGCTGTACTTTACCACCGGTGGAGGCGGCGGACGCCACCTTGTCGAGCTTGACCTTGATACCCTTGAATCAAAGAATCTTCACGATAATCTGACACCCGATTTTGGCTATTTTATCGATTTCCTTCAGCTTGTGGATGACAAACTCTACTTTGAATGTAACGGAAGCATTTACCGCATGAAGACCGACCAGACGGAATTTGAGGTGCTCAAGGACGGCGAAAATGACTTTTCTTCCTATATGCTGGGAGTTGTGGACAACTATCTTTTCTATTTCATTCACAATGACTATGAATTACGCCGTATTGACCTGCAAACCAAGCAAGATACTTTAGTTCTGGATAATTATTCACACGATTTTGTGAACTTCTACGGCGGACGCATTTATTATAATAACGGCAGAAAGCTTATGAGCAGTGATGCTGACGGCGTGGAAATACGTACGGTTTTTGAGCTTGAAGAGAACGAGAGCTTCCGTGCCATCAATATTTCTGATGGTTATGTTTACTATACGGTTGCAGAACTGTCAGAATCTTCCTTCCAAAATTCCTTCCAAAAGGAAACACAGCATGTAGTTTACGAGTATAACCTCAATGGAGGAGAAAAACGTCATATTTACACCGGTGACAACTTGTACCAGCTCATTGTACAAAACGGATATCTGTTCTTCTACGAATTGCACCCATATGCAGTATCAGGTCAGTTTAAATGCATTGATCCCGTAAATCTGCAGGAAATACCCGTTTGGAACGGAACTGCATTACGCTAAACACAAATAAAAAGCACTTGAATCGCAATATGATTCAAGTGCTTTTTTGATATTTTTTATTTTATCGCTTCCAGAACTTTGGCTTCTGCCTCAAGATTGTTGTCGGTCATAATGTACCACACATAGTTGCCGTACGAGCCTGTAAGAGCATTTTTGGCTTTCAGAGATTCCGCTTCGTTATAAGGAGCAAAGGTGGTTTCTCTTGCGTAGGCGCGGTTGGAAAAATACCCGATCATCTTTTCGGCGGCTGACGGATCATCAAGCTTGAAAACACCTACTTCGGTTGCAACCGTTGTTACGGGAACCATTATATAGTAGTCAACCGCATTGGAAAAATCAGGATCCTCCATGCTTTCCATATCGCCATAGAAATACGAGATTACCATGTCGTCCAATTTTTTGTCCTCTTCGGTAAAGTTGTAGTAATCAAAATCCGAGGCAACAAGAGAAAGGGCATCAGCAACGGAAAGAACGATTTCTTCACAGGTTGGGTTCTTGACAACATTTTCGGTCTGCTCAGTATTGTTGTCAATCACCTCCGGCGGAGTGGTCTGTGTGCAGGAAACAAGTGTTAAAAACAATAAAAATGCGAGTAAAACAAATGTGATTTTTTTCATAAGTATATCTCCTTAATTTTTTTCTTCAAGGTAATATGTGGCTTCCATATCCGCAACAAACATGGCATATGCCAACGGAAATTTTTCAAATACATTTCCTATGGTATTCTTGTCTTCGATACCTGCAAACCCCATGTGATAGCGTATCGCAAACGCCTCTTCACGCTTGAGGCGCATATAGCCATTGATTATGTACACGGATTTTTCACCGTGACCATACGGCATGGGATCGTCAAATTCGTAGTAGGGAACCTCCTCCCATTTGCCGTTTTTCTTGACATTTCGTGTAGAGGGCTTGTAGCAACCGATTTTGCATACATCGTGCAAAAGCGCGACTATTGCTATCGTTTCATCCGAAAAATTCATACCGTATACTTCTTTAGCGCGCGGACGGTTTACATAGTCGGAGAGAGCTTCGTAAACATTAACACAGTGCTCCACAAGTCCGCCGGGGTGACTTCCGTGAAAGCGCGTGCTTGCGGGTGCGGTGAAAAAGTCGCTTGATTCAAGATATTCCAGCATTTTGTCAGCACCGTCGCGTGCTATCGTTGAAGTGTATATGTCCAGAAAATTATCCTTTGCACTCATAAAATTTCTCCTTGTTATGCGTTTGTTAAATAGTATAACACAAAAGGGATTTTTTTTCAACATGCAGTTTTGATTTTGACAAAAAAACATGAGAATTTGCACAAAATATTGACTTTTAAAATTAAAAGTGATAAACTTAAGCAAACAGTATTGAGGAGAGGTATTATGAAACGAAAAATTACGGTCGATCCGTTTCTTGCAAAACAACCCCCCAAGCTTTTTATCGACGAATTAAAAAAACCGATGCATAATCAAAAGCCTGAATACTTCAATAAACGTACAATAAAAAACGGTGAGGTATGCGTAAACGGTATTTACCTTGTGACGGAATTTGAGGACGAGCTTCTCGAAACCTGTTACGATGATTTTCGTAATTTTTGTAAGGTTTACGAAATTGAGGGGGATAAATATCCAATTATAACCCGTAAGGGTCTGACTTCCGTTTATGAAGAATATAAAATTGTAACCGATTCCGAAAAAACTGTGGTTATAGCGGCAGACACAGAGGGAATCCGACGCGGTGTTATATATCTCGAGGACGAAATGCGCCGCCGCGAGGGAGCATTTTTGCCGGAGGGTGAAATCGTCAGAACGCCCTGGCTTACCTCCCGGATAACCCGTTGCTTTTTCTCACCAACCAACCGTCCGCCCAAAAACGGCGAGGAATTGGCGGATGATATAGACTACTATCCCGATGAGTACCTTAACCGTCTTGCACATGATGGTTCCAATGGTGTCTGGATATACACACGTTTTGCCGATCTTTTGCCGTCCAAAATAATTACGGAGTATGGCAAAGACTATAAGCGCCGTATAGATAAGCTCAACCGAACAATTGCCAAGTGCCGCAGATACGGCATAAAGGTGTTTGTTTTTGCTATCGAACCCGTCCCCACAAGAGGGGAGCTGTTTGAAAAATACAGTGATATTCGCGGAAATCGGGCGTATGACGGTTACACCTTCTGCACGGCATCCGAGCGCGGAAAGGCTTATTGTGAGGAAGCTACACGAACAATGTTCGAGCTTTGCCCTGATTTGGGCGGATATATTTCCATTACAAACGGGGAGCGCACTACCAACTGTACATCGGGTTATCAATATATCAAACAACATATGAATGCTTGTCCCAACTGTCGCGATAAACGTGCCGGTGAAATACTTGCGCAGGCGGTAGATGCACTGCGCGAGGGTATACGTAATTCTAAACCCGAGGCGGAGTTTTTGTCCTGGACGTATGCCCACCGCGGATGGGATTATGAAGATATCGAGGAATATGTAAAGCTTGCACCTTCTGATGTGTGTCTTGTGCAGAACCTTGAAGATAACGGTGTAAATGAACAGCTTGGTAAGGGCAGAATGGCGATGGATTACTGGTTGTCGTATGTGGGCCCTTCTGAAATGTTCAAGGTTACCGCACGCGCGGCACAGAAATACGGCAAACGTTGCTTAGCGAAGATACAGGCGTGCTGTTCACACGAGGTTGCCAGCGTTCCGTATGTTCCCGTGCCCGGAATCCTGTACGATAAATATAAGGCTATGTATGAGCTTGGTGTCAGCGGTGTAATGCAGTGCTGGTATTTCGGTAATTACCCTTCTATGATGAATAAAGTTGCGGGAGAATTGGCTTTCTGGAACGATTTCTGCGATAAACAGGCGTTCATTGAATATATCGCAGGCATTTATTGGGGTGAAAGCAGAGTAAAGGAAGTAGCTGAGGCATGGAATTTCTTTGAAAAAGGATATATCAATTATCCTACCACAATTATGTTCAGCTACTACGGCCCTATGCACGACGGTCCGGTGTGGTTGTTGCAGCTTAAGCCCAAAAACTTCCCGCTGTCGCGAAGTTGGATATACGGCGACCCAATGGATGGTGACCGTATATACGAATGCACTTTGCGCGGGCACACGCTTGAGGAGGCAATGATACTGTCGAAGCGCATGAGTGAAAGCTGGAAAAAGGGTAATAAGCTTATGCAGGCGCTAACGGATGGGGCTTACGACGAGTTTGAACAGAAATCCGTTTCGGATGCACTGGACTGCCAGTTTGAAAGCGGTGCGGAAATACTGGAGTTTTATTTGCTTCGTGATAAGCTGGGTACGGGTGAGGGAGACCCCAATGATATACTCGACCGCATGGAAGAAATCGTTAAAAATGAAATCAAAATCAGCCGCAGACTCAGTAAGCTCAGCTCCGGGGACGGACGTCTGGGCTATCATTCCGAGGCTGAGGGGTTCCGTTATTTCCCCGAAAAGCTGGATGATCGTGCCGATTGGCTGGAAACACTTCTTGCTACCGAATTTAAAGAAGTGCGCGAAAGAATAAAAAATAATCTTTCCCCACTGGAGTATTACGATGGAATAGAAGAGGGTATTGACCACTATAAAATCGGAAGTGGTTGGAGTAGCTTTGCGTCGGGCGATGCCCAGGTCAAGATTGAAGAAAACGAAAACGAATTGATAGTGGAATTCAGATCAAAGCACAACGAGACACTTATAATTTCCCCTGAATTCAGGCTGTTTTCGCCGGATGTGCCCATGCATGTAAATCCCAACGGCGCAAAAAGCATTCCCATGAGTGTGTGGATGTATTTTTCGATGTTCATGGATGAGTGCCGTGCGGAAATGGATAAATACAGCACCGTAAAACTTCCCGCAGATGCAGATTTCGGAGGCACACATCTTGAAATACATCTTGATAAGTCAAAATTTTATAAAAGTGACAGACCTATGAAAATGGCCTTTCAAACGGACAGGGGAGACCGCTGGAGACAGAGAGAAGATCAAACGGTATACCTTGGAAAATACTGCATTATACCGTCCACCTATGTGTGGATTGAAAGATAAAATGAGGCAGTCAGTGCTTATAGAACTGACTGCCTTGTTATTAGTTCTTTCCGAAAAGTCCGGATAAGAAACCGTTCTTTTTCTTTTGTTCGTTGTGATATTCTTCAACGGAGCATAAAAGCTCGGCACACTGTGCCTTGGTAAGAGTGGCAGAGGCGTTCATGGTACCGTCACCCATGCCGTTCATTATACCGCAGGAAACAAGCGAACTCATGGCATCATATGCCCAGGTCGGGATAGTTTGGGCGTCAGCAAAAACCTCTTTTGAATCTGCATGAGGAACATCGGCAAGTTTGGATACTATCACAGCTGCCTGCGCACGTGTTATCTTTCCATCCGGGTCAAAAACCATGCCTGTCGGTGAGGCGTAACCGGATATTATACCGTCGCGGTATGCCGCCGATACATAGCTTCTTGCTTCCGACGCTATATAATTATTATCGGTGAAAACGGTGGAGATTATATCCTTGTCAATTTTGTATCCCACTGCCTTCATTGCACTCACGAGAAATTCCTCGCGGGTTACAACCTGATCCGGCTGAAAAACCGCATATCCGTTTTCGTCATAAACAACGGGCATATAACCCTTTGCGGCTGTCTTTATAGCAGCATTATGTGCCCAATGTCCCACCATGTCTGTAAAATATATGTCAGACAGAGGTTTTATTACCTTGATTTTTACCTTTTCTTTTTCAGAGGCATTTCCGTGTTCGTCCACAACGCGATATTCAAAGCTGTCATTTCCGCAAAAATTTTCCTTAGGAGTATAATTGAAGCTTCCTCCGGTATTGCATGTCAGTGTCAGAATACCGTTTTGAGGTGCGGTTACTATTTCATAGGTGAGTTCATCGTCCTCGGGATCAAAAGCTGATAGTGACTTGCACAGTGTAATATTACGCTGTGTAGAGAAAGATGCTTCAGACGCCGATGGGGTAAAGTTTATTCCCTCTGCAAGGCTTATGGTACATTTAAGCTGTGTGGCACTGTCGGCTGAGTGGTAAACAATAAAGCTTGTCTGAGCCACGCTTTTTGCATTCGGGACAAATTTTAAGGTGCCTATTCTCTTTCTGGGGATTTCCTGGTTACTTACCACCGCCTGACCATCAAGCTTGAGAATACCGTCCTTTACAGGCGGGAGCGTGCGTATGGTGATGCTTTTCACCTTTATACCGAAAGCATCGTCAAAGTCGCTGACGGAAAAGATAACGTCGCTTTGCGTAGTTCCTGATTTTATGAATTTGCTTTTGCTTTTGATAATATCAATAGCCGGGGACAGCTCGCCGCTGTATGCAAACACGGTGATGGACAGCAGTGCGGCAACGATTATGAAAAGAAAGGTGCTTTTTAAATGTTTCATGGTAACCTCCGTAAAAATGTTGTAGAAATAGTTTTGCTCAATTTATCCCAAATATTCAAAAAAGACTTTAAATTTTCAGAAAAACATAGTATAATATATTTATAAAAAATACTTTTAAGGCGGGTATCATAAATGAACGGTGTAACATTGGAATTTTTGAAATTCTATTCTATTGCATACGCTCACGCGCATACTGCGAATAATTATAACTATCAGGTTTCTACCTGCGGATTTGCTCAGTATCGTCAAGCCACTACACCTTATGCCGGAATACTGGAGGTGGGTATTGTGGAGCTCAATCCGTTGGTTGTTACAAATGTACAGACAGGCGAAAGCTTTACTGTTGGTGAGGGAGACATATTCGTTTTTCCGCCGGAGCATATGTTCAGCGTACATGGGAAAAATCCGGGTCAGCACAAACACACATCTACTGAATATCTGATAGACAGTCACTTTGTTATGCCCGGCACCGAAACAAACGATAGTATAATAACACTACCGTATCTTATAAAGGGTTCCAAAAAGAGTGAAAACATTGCTCATACTATCAGAAAAATAGCAGCTGACAAAACTTTTCTTACTCAAAAGAACTATTTTGACGAGCTGTGTGATTTTTCCCATCTTTTTGCGGAGATAAAGAAATATACCGAGAATAAAGATAAAAACTATAACGGTGAAGGCATTTCGCCCTCTTGTGTTCGTTATTGTCACATGGCAGAGGAGTATATAGCGGAGAACATGTCCCGTCGCGTTAGTATGAGCGAGCTCGCAGAGCACATAGGTATCAATAAAAATTATCTTACCACTATTTTTACACTGTATAAGGGTATGCCTATTTCTGAATATATCATAAAAATGAAGCTTAATTATATGGTAGAGCTTATTTTCCGTTTTGATTACACACTCAAACAAGCGGGAGAGTATATCGGAATGCCGGATGAAAACTACATAAGTACGGTGTTCAAAAAATACTACGGAATGACCTTTAAGAAGTATAAAATGCTGCATACATCAAAATAAAAAAAGCCGTAAAACTCATTTGAGTTTTACGGCTTTACGTTTACTATATTTCACCTGTATAATTCCAGCGTATCAGCGACCATTTTGCATCCTTGTACTCAAAGACGCATATTCCGCCGTTATATAAAATGGCATTTCTTGCAGCATCATAACCAAGAACGGTACATAAAATATACTCAATAAATGTGCCGTGGGAAAATGCGGCGACATTTTCGTAATCGCAGCCTTCCAACATTGTTAAGAATTTTTTTGCTCTTGCACAGGTCATTTCAAAATTCTCGCCGTTCCAACGGGTGAAATCGCATGTGGCGCGCAGTTTTTTGTATTCCTCACCGTACTGCTCGGTACATTCACTCACAAGGCGGTCGGAAAGCGTTCCAACATTTACCTCGCGTATCAGCTTAAGTTTTTCATATTCTGCACCGGGCAAGGCGTATTCACAGGTTGCGGATGCTCTGGGGAGATCACTGGAAAATACCTTGTCAAAATTTATACCATTTAAAAGCTTTCCTGCCTTTTTGGCATCGGTTATTCCTTTTTCGGTAAGGGGAGTCAAGCTGTGCCCCGAGTGGCGCATTTCAAGATTGTTTACACTTTCTCCATGACGTATAAGATAAAGCTTCATAATACTTTAACCTCAAATTTTGTTGTTTTCCAAAAGCTGTGCCGTAGTCCAGTTGACCAGTTTGTCACCACACCGTTTGAGTTCGTTGTACAGCTTGAGTCTGAGGTCTGCGAGAATATCGCGATCAATGTCATAAATAATGTTTTTCAACTCATACGGGTCGTTTTCCAAATCGTAACACTCATCAATATCGGTAGGGTTCCATACATATTTGTACTTGTCTGTACGTATCATGCGTTCGCAGTACAACCCGAATTGCTGACCGTTGTAAGTGGAAACACCGAAATCGCGGTAATTATGGTGTCCGCTGAAAAGCTCGTCTTTGAGTGATTGACCGTGCAGATTTCGTTTTTCACTGTCAGTTTTCAAATCGATTCCCGCAAGTTCAAGTATGGTAGGTACCATGTCCAGCGTGTGATGAACATAACCATTGTATTTGCAAGGTGAAACCTTTGAGGGATAATTGAAAATCAGCGGTATACGGCATATATCGTCGTACATATTGTAGTGCTTGTCAATCATTCTGTGAGCTCCGCACATATCGCCGTGGTCACTTGTAACTATTATAACTGTGTTATTGCGCACCCCGGCACTATCAACCGCGCTGACAATTCTTCCTATGGCATCATCTACTTGGGAGATAAGTCCGTAGTAAAGAGCAACTGTCTTTGACCATTCGTCCCACGTTCTGTCCTCAAGATGCCAGTTTATGAGTTGCTGACGCTGAATGTAGGGCTTGTTTTCGTATGTATCGCCAAAGCTTCCCCATGGTTCAATATCCTCCGGCTTGTACATTGTGTCATATGGAGCGGAAGGTCTCACGGGAAGATGTGGCTCGGTGTATTCAATCTGAATGTACCAAGGTGTATTGCCATTTGAAAAATCGTGTATCATTTGCGCGGCGCGATCGGCCATTCTATGGGTGTGACAATCCTCCAACGGTACGGGACAGGGCTCGCCGAAAAAACCGTTTTTATATTCTATATCAGGATATTTTTTTGCGATTTCACTTGTTATCTCGCTGTCCGGCACATATTCGGAAAATCCGAATTCGGTTGGCGGAGATTTTTTATTTACATCCCATTTCCCCAAAAAGGCAGTTTTGTATCCGCTGTCGCTCAACTCACGCGGAAAGGAGTATTCTTCGGGGGATAATGCTTTGACGGGAAAAACTATTCCGTCATTCCAGATACCGCCGAAACTTTCCGGGCGTCTGCCGGAAATAAGGCTCTGGCGCGTAGGAGCGCATACGGGAATAGGTGTGAGTGCTTTTTCAAAAAAAACACCGTTTTCAGCAAGCTTGTCTATATTAGGAGTTTTGACGGGACGCGCTCCCGATGCACCTATACAGTCCAGACGCTGCTGATCCAGCATAATGAATAAAATGTTGGGTCTGTTCATAAAGATTCCTCATATATGAAGATGCTTTTTAATATTGAATTTATCAAGTGCTATTCCGGCAACGCAGAAAAGCACAATGCTTGCAACTGCCTGCATAAGATTGGGGAAAAGTGTTGCAACGGGCGCGATAAAGCTTCCGGTGAGAATGCATTCGGCTAAGTAATATCCGCCGGGTGTGAGTAACAATACGGGCACAAAAGCCGTAAGGCTTCTTCGGCAGATTATTTTTTCACTCTTGGAACAGAAGCATAGTGCAATTAAGCCTTTTATGATGAAAGTGAAAGGGATATAAGCAGTGTAAGCCAGTGTGAGGTCGGCAAGTGAACCACCAATGGCTGAAGCGATGACAGCGTAAGGAGTTGGTAAAAGGCAGGCACACAGCATAATGAGTGCGTCTCCCACATGCACATATCCCATGGGGAGGGGAATTGATACCATTGTCATTACGTAAATTGCCGCCGCAAAAAGTGCAGAATATGTAATCAGTTTTATTTTATTTATTTTCATTTTCATTTTCAATCACTGCCTTTCAATAAAAAATAAAGATACTTTTCCAATAAAACGCCTTCCCGTTCCGGATAGTCGTAATGAGAGGATTTTTCTATCAGCATGGAAACAAATTCCGAAGAAAACTTTACCGCTTGTGCAAAATTTTCACCGTCCAGCATTTTGCCTGTTAAGCAGGAAGTGAAAATGTCGCCTGTGCCGGGGTAATTTTTATTTACCATTTTGCAGGAGAATACACCCTTTTGTCCGTTGTCGGAATATACGGTCATTATACTGTTTTCGTTATGTATTCCCGTTATAACGATTTTTTCGCATCCGAAATTCGAAAGCTTGTCGAGCATTTCATAGGCTTCCGATTTTGAAAAATCCGGCTTATAGGGTGTTTGTGTAAGGTAAGCCGCTTCGGTTATATTCGGTGTTATAAGATTTGCTTTTTTGACAAGACTTTTCATGCCGTCACAAAGCTCACTGCAATAGGTCTTGTAAATTTTACCGTCGTCACCCATTACAGGGTCTACCACCACAAGGGAATTCTTTCCGAATGTATCTATAAAATCCGAAACCTGCTTGATTTGTGTTGCGTTGGCAAGAAAACCGCTGTAAATAGCATCAAAACTCAGATTGATTTTTTTCCAGTGGGAAGCATAAGGGGATATTTCGTCGGTAAGGTCGAGAAAAGTATAACCCTCATATCCTCCGGTATGGGTGGAAAGAACTGCGGTGGGGACAGGACACACCTGTACACCCATCGCAGATAAGGTCGGTATAACAACCGTCAGCGCACATCTGCCGAAACCGGAAATATCGTGTATTGCCGCAACTTTAGCAGGCGGCGCGTTATCCTTTTTCATTATTCAAAATCCTTTTTTGCTATGTCGCTGTAAATCTTTATTCGCTGCGCGAGAGGATATTCCTTTACTACCTCAGGTGCGAAGAAACGCTTTGAGAAATCCTCTGTTGCCAGCTTTTCATGTCCGATAAGTGCCCATGCGGCGTCCTTGAGATGCTCAAACATGGGGTCATTGAGCGCTTCACAGATAAATTTCTGACGGGGAGAGTTTATATCTTCACCGCAAATCTGATAAAAACCGTGTTTGTCGCACAGCGTCATAAGTCTTTCAAGCTGAGGCTTGGTGTTTCTGGTAGGCATGTAGGTGATGGAGTTGAAACGAAGCTCCTTGAGAATGTCAGCCAGCTGGTCGAGGTAATCGTCTTCAAACTTCTGTGCCTTCTTGTCGCCGGTAACGGAATCGCCTACGTCACCAAGATATGCGTACGCGCTTACTGCACCAACTTCCTCGGCGAGTGCAATATATTCTGTTACATCAGGACATTCTTCGTCTGCATCAATATAGAACTTTTCAACCAAGTTGCCCTTGATGACACCTAAAATATCATATTCGTAAAACTCGGGCTTTGCTTCTGAAAGGATTCCTTCGAGCTTTGCGGAAAGAGCTATGCCCATGTCGTCTTTGAAGAAGCTTATAACACCCTCGGGAGTGGGGAAGCGTTTAACAATCTGCTTAACAAGCGCATAGCAGATGTGACGTTCGGTAACAGAGCCGCCCTCATGATACATGGAAAGAGGAAGAACGTCCTTGTCAAAATTGATGGCAATATCATACTTCGCCATGATATTGTTGATATTTTCACACATCTTTTTGTTGCGCTCGTTTCTCTTTGCGCGGTAAGGAGCAAAGAAATCGTTTACGCGGTCTATGTTATTGTGGGGAACACCGTGGAGAGCTACGTATGCAACGGAGCTTTGATCGGGGTTGTTGATACGTCTGCCGTTTACAGCTGTTTTGTCAAATTTTACACGGCATTCAATGCCCACCGTTACAGCCATGTTCATTATTTTTCCTGCTTCGATAAACTCCTTTGCACCGGCAATGGAGTCATGATCCATGATACCTGCGGTGGAAAGTCCGTTGAGCCATGCGTAGTAAAGCGCGGCGGTCGGGGAATAGGGGGAGAAGGAATAAATCGTGTGAATGTGGTTGTTTACATTGGAGCAAGGTACGGGCATAGTAAGAGTGCCGTTGTCGTACAGTGCTTTTATTTCGCGCAGAGCCGCAAGACGCTCGTCAGCGGTGTTTGCGTTGAGTTTTGCAATAAGTTTTTCCATTCAGGATAACTCCTTTTAATGAAATTTAAGGTTAAAATTCAATGATTATCAGTTGACACGTACCGTGTCAACTGATAATCGTCGTTTGTTGTTATAAGGTTAAGAAAGCATTACCTGACCGCCGGTTACGGGGATAGCCTGACCGGTTTCGTAGGTCTGCTCGGCAACATAGAGAATAGCGCGTGCAACGTCGATGGTTTCACATCCGCGGTTGAGCGGAACCTTGGACTCATAGAACTTCTTGACATCTTCAACCGTTTTTGCACCGGGTACTTTGCCTGCTTTGAGGTACTGAACAAACAGACCCTTTTCGGGATCCATCCACAGAGGACCGTTGAGGAAGTTGCCGGGGCATATTGCGTTCACTTTTATGTTGTAGGGAGCAAGCTCAAGTGCAAAGCTCTGAGTAAGACCGATACCGCCGAATTTGCTTCCGGCATATGCAAAGTTTTTGTTGCTTCCCTCAAGACCGGATTTGGAGTTGATTTCAATAACATCTGCCATGTATGTCGGGTCAGCCTTGAACTGAGCTTTCATAACAGCGGTAGCTGCCTGAGTGCACAGGAAATAAGCAGTGTAGTTAACAGCAGTTACAAGCTCGAAGTTGGACTTGTTCATTTCTTCAAGACTGCCTGCACGTACGATACCTGCGTTGTTTACGAATATGTCAAGACCGCCGTAGTTGCATACTGTCTGATAAACCATGTCTGCAACGGAAACCTCATCGGTAACATTTGCCTTGGTAGCAAATGCTTTGCCTTTTCCGCAGGATGCCTGAATGTCGTCTGCAACCTTAGCCGCACCTGCATCGTTCATATCTGCGATGACAAGGTTTGCGCCTTCTTTTGCAAGCTCACGTGCAATTCCTTCGCCGAAGCCCTGAGCACTTCCGGTAACGATAACGATTTTTTCGTTAAGTCTCTTTGCGTTGCCACCGCCAAGGCTGGTCTTGCTGCGGTAGCTTTCAACCTCCCAGTTAACGATGAAGTCAACCAGCTCCTCGCTCATGGGGAGAAGACCGCCGAAGCTCTGACACATTGCATGTATTTTAATTTCATCCATGAATACTTCGGTAGCGGTAGCAGCTTCCTTTACGGTAGCACCGCAAGCGAACATACCAACGTTCTCAACAAAAACAATTTTGGGCAGGAACTTCTTGGATTCCTTGAACGCCGCCATGTCTGCTTCAAGATTGTCAGTATTTTTGAGGAACAAAGGCTGAGCCTTGCAGTAAACAACATGGTCGGGGGAGAAAGCGTAGGAGAAATCTGCAAAAGCCTTTTCGTCCGCACAGATGCTCTTTATTTCGTTGTTGCAGGTGAACTTGACAATAGCGGTATCACTGCCCGACAGCTTGCGGTAAATCATACGCAGTGCGGGGGCAACAGCCATCACCTTTTCGCGGTCTGCTTCGCAGGGGGTGAGGTCAGCATAACGTTCAACCTTGGAAGCGATACCGTTCATAACCTTGTCAACCAGTGCGTCCAGCTCGCCAAGCTCGTCGGCGGCAAAGAATACGCCGTGATTCTGCAGGAACAGAAGAACGGGAGCCTTGCCGAATTTTGCAATGTACTCGTCAAAGTATTTCTTGCAGGTTTTTGCAAGTATGAAACCGGGCTTTTCGGCAGGAATCCACAGTGCATCGGGGAACAGCTCCATAATCGCCTTTTCGCCATTTTTCGCACAGGTAGCTGCGTTTACCAGCGCGGGATGCAGATGGAGGACATAAGCTTTGTCAAAAAGCTCATGGAGAAGTGTTTCAACACTTGGACGACCGGTCTGACCTTTGGCACGTGCGTCCATCATGTCGCTGAGAACTTCACTTTCGCGTTGTGCATTGTTTTCGGAATAGGAAGCACTCCACATTTTGTTGAGCTCAGCTCTGCGCATTATAACGAATTCCTCGGGCTTAATGGTTGCAAGAGAGGTGCCCGAGCCTTTGATGTAAAGATATTCTGCGTCCTTAAAGGAGGTGTTACCGCCGCCTGCAAGAACGAATTCGGGATTTTTGCCGTATTTGTTGGACATTTGTGCAAGAAGTTGTACACTCATAGTAAATGGTTGTACCGCTTGAGAAAACTCAAGCGGTATACATCCTTTCTTCAAATATTGTAATTATATAGCCTTTGCGTTTGCAAGAAGATATTTTTCAGCCTCTGCGCACCACAGGCCTCTGTTAGCCTTGGTTATGCGTGCAAGCTCTGCGAACATGGGATCCTTTTCGCCAAGCTTTTCAAAATCATCAATAGCAGTAAGCTCAAGGTCGATGTTGGTGTAAATAAGCTTTTTACCGCCGGGAATCTTGGGCAGATTGAGGGTGGTCTCCGCAACTGCATTAAGACCGCCGATGTGAGTAACCATTGCAGAGGGGTCAATCTTTCCTTCTTCCATCATCTTGATGGATTCGATAAGGTCGTCTGTGTTACCGCCGGAGTTACCTGCGATATGGGTTGCGGCATAGTGTACGTTGTAAAAGTTGAAGCTTGCATTGAATTTGGGATCGGTAGGACCTGCAAAGAAGTTGAGACAGCCGTCTTTGGCAAGAAGAGCATCGCCCATTTCAACAACAGGCTTAACAGGGGCGTAAACATAGACATCGTTGTAACCGCTACCGTTGGTGAGCGCCATAAGCTCAGCAGTGGGGTCAGCCATGTTTGCTGTATTGATATATTTGAGAGTTACACCTTCTTTTGCGGCAATTTCGGGAGAGAGAATTTCAGCCGCTCTTGCAAGACGTTCGTCGTTAATGTCAGTAACAACAACAAGAGAAGGCTTTCTGTCGCAGTGGATAGCGTAGTCGATAGCGCCCAGACCCATAGGACCTGCACCGGCAAGAATTGCCATGTTACCGCCTTCAACGATACCCATTTCATGAACATAACTTCCGCTCTTGGTGTGATAGTTTACGTGGAAACCGCCAACGATGCAGGACATAGGCTCTGCGAGAGAACCGTAGAAGTATGCATCGCCATCATACTTGAGAAGGCTGTCGCATTCCATTACAACACTGGGGATAACAACATAAGTTGAGGCACCGCCGATATATTCAAAAGAATAACCGGGAGTTGTAAGTCTGCCGTCCAGCGCGGGCTGGATAACGAATTTATCACCGGGCTTATACTGGTCAGCCCATTTTTTACCTACTTCGACAATTTCACCGCAGAATTCATGACCGATGATGATGGGCTTTTCAGCCAGACCTTCGGGAACTCTCTTGTGGTTGGAGCCCTGGATTGCCGCTTTGTAGGAAGACATGCAGATACTGTCGGAGATAATGTGAGCAAGTATCTCATCATCCTTTATTGCGGGAAGCTCAAATTCGCTTAATCTCAGGTCGTTCTGACCATGGAGTCTTACTGCTTTAGTTTTCATAGTTTTAAATTCCTTTCAAAATATTTATTTATACATTATATATTATAATATCTTTTTTTAAAAATATCAATACCTTTATTCTATAATTCTGTAAACAAAAGCATTGCCTTTTTTGTCTATTTTTTCAATTATTCCGCATTTTGCGAGAATGTTAAGAGAAATTGCGGCATCACTTCGATGTATATGCGTTGATTTGGCGTATTCAAGGGAACCGAATTTTTCCGGCAGATCAAGGGGGAGAAGCTTTACGAAATCCTTCGCGGAGTTAAGACTTATTTCACATATAAGCTCATCCGGCACCATATCAAATTTTACCCCGCGGTGTCCGGCTCCTTTTGCGGATGGAACACGGTATTCCGAAGCGTTTATTACCATTATGCAAAATGAAAGATTTTCGTTATCAATTAACTGACGAAGACCGTATACCTCGGGAAGAAAATCGTAGACAGAGCCTTTTTTTGGAGATTTTCTCTTTCCCGACACCTCAAGGCTATCGGGGTTAAGCTTGTAAACCGTTTTTTGTGCAACAACGGGAAATACTACGCATACCTTGTAGTAAGGCAGAAATTTTTCCAGCTTTGTTTTCAGCCTGTACAGAGAATGAGTCTGTATTTCAAAAATTTTACCATCGCGGCAGATATCTGCTATACTTCCCATAACACCCACTTCGTGAAAGTCGGTATCGGGCTCGATATAACGCTTCAGTACCGCGTGTATGCTCTTTTCGCCGTAGGTTCCGAAGCCGGCATATTCCTTCATGGCGAAAACCACTTGCCCGCGTGCCTTTTCAAATCTTTCGTTCATAAAATCACCTTTGACATTATACTACAATTTTCCTGCTTTTTCAATATAATTTTTAAAATTATCAAAAGGAGAAAAACTATGCCTGAATCTAAAAATAAATATTCGCTTCGTTTGCATGATAATGCCCGATTTGATTACATTTCTGTGCATGCGGACACTTCGCCCGAGGCATTGGAAAATATCAGAAATAAGCGTTATGCCATGAAAAAACATTATACCCGGATTAACACGGAATTTGCAGCCCGTCACGGTATTCACCCCATACATTCAAGCGGATATTCACACTATATGATAGCAGAACTTACCGAACGCGAAGCGATCGCCGTGAGGAAAGATGCTTGTGTTCAAAGCGTTACGCTATATGAGGATGTACCGATCGTCAATCACCAGAGCGATATTATTTCACGTCAGATAAAATCTGACAATATAACAGGCTCGCACTCAGTATCCTTTCCTCCGTATCTGGGGAACGGCGTTGGTATAGGGGTAGTTTCAGCCCAAAATCTTACATTTATTCCACAGGCGCTTCAGCTTACCGGACTTGAAGAACAGGGACGGATTGTGTACCTTGAGGGGGCGTCGGCAACAGAAGAGGCGGTACATTCCACTGTTGTTACAAGTATAATAGTTGGAAAAAGCGTTAGCTTTGACGTGGTTGAGTATCGCGGTGTCGCACCGTTGAGTACAGTGTATTTTGCTCCGTCTTTTGATAAAATCGGAATGTATGAGGCGATAGAAAAATGTGTTGATAACGGAGCATCAATCATTAATTACAGCGCCGGCGAAGCGTTCCCGGATGGCGAATACAGTGACTTTGATTTCCAGATAGACACACTCATTTATAATGTGGGGTTTTGTTTTGTGACCTCTGCGGGCAATGCAAGCTTCGTTTCAAGCCCGGCAACGGCATGTAACGGTATCACGGTGGGGAATGCGCAAACAAAAGATTCTCGCGAAACTGCAGAAATGCCACCGTATCAAATGTTTTGCAAAGCGCAGGACGACTGCTCTGCATACATTCAGGCAGAGTATCTTCCGAACAAGCCTGATATATCTGCTCCCGGAACTTACGTACATTACATAAACAGCGTCGGAAAAATAGAATTCAATCTGTACGGTACCAGCTTCGCCGCCCCGTATGTAACCGGAGTTGCAGCGCAGATTGTTGAAAAATACCCCCGGGCGGCATTTTCGCCTCTTATCATAAAAGCGGTGCTTTTATGCGGTGCAAATCCACGTGCGATAGATTCACGTGACGACCCTCCGGTTGCGGAATTTGACAGACTTCGCGTTAAAAGCGGTGCAGGACTTTTGGATTCCGTTTCATCACTTGAAAGTACGGAATTCAAAAGCGGAACACTGTCTTTGGGAAAAAGCGAAAATACATCGATTATGCTGAGAAAAGGGCAGACGGTGCGTGCTGTGCTTTGCTACTTTAAATCCCCACAGGATATTTCAAGTGGCTTTACGGGCAACATCACTCTTGAACTACATACACCGGGAGGTACACGCGCCGCATTCTCTGATTCAATACGTGAAAATGTCAAAGTGATTGAGTACACTTCCGGTGTGTCGGGAGAACATATACTTAAAGCAGTAAATTCACAAAACCGGGATGCCCGTGATGAAACATATGCGCTGGCGTGGAGAATACTGCCGGCTTGACAAAATTCGTGTTGTATGCTAAAATCTGAATGAAAGGATTTGGTGTACATATGAAAATGATATTGTTGTATTTGGCGGTTGTCTGGGTTGTTTCTGCCGTTATTACCGTGTATGATAAGCTTGCTGCAAAGGCAGGCTGGAGCAGGATAAGCGAAAAAAATCTTTTGCTTACGGGACTTATCGGCGGAGCTCTTCCGATGTATTGCGTTATGCAGATGATACGCCATAAAACAAAACATGCAAAGTTTATGATTTTGCTTCCTCTCATGGTATTTTTTCACATTGGGCTTGTTGTTGCATATGTATATTTTGCGTGATTTGAATTGTGGAAAAGCGACAAGATTGACAAAAAATGAAAAAACTTTTTAAAAAATATTGACAATTTGCTCAAAATGGTATATACTGTGAATAGTTGTTGGGATAAAATTTTTTGATTACTCCTGTCATCTGCCGTCAGACAGGTGATTGAGAGATACAATTTTTCTCCTTTGGACAATACCGCCTCGAATAGTTCGTGGCGGTATTGTTTTGTCAGCTAAAGAATATCCGCACAGCAAGACAGGATATGATTACGGCAAATATCTGGGTGGCAAATGCCGCAGGCAGGGCGTGGCGCGTGTTTTTTATATTCACCGCGCCGAAATATACCGAAACCGTGTATAGTATCGTGTCAGTACATCCGGCAAGCACGCAAGCGCATCTTCCTGCGAAAGAATCAGCCCCGTATTTAATTAAAATATCGTTTACCATTGCGGTTGCACCGCTCCCCGAAACAGGCCTCAGAAGAATGAGTGGAACTATTTCTGACGGTATGCCGATTTTGCCGAGAACGGGTGTCAGTATTCCGCCGAGCGTGTCGGTAAATCCGCTTATGTTCAGCATATAAATAGATGACATAAGTATTATCATGACGGGGGTAAGCTCAAAAGCGGTTTTAAAGCCTCTTATCACACCGCTTGTAAATGCCGTATGCATATCGTTTCTTGAAAATATCACAGTAAAAGCAAATGCTGTCATTATGGCGGGAATGGCAAATACACTTATTTTTTCCATTACCGTTTACCTTCTTTAGAAAATGCGGAAAGCCCTTTTGTGATTGCCAGGGCAAATGCAACCGTTGCTGCGGAGCATATCCATACGGGCGGCATAATTTCATACGCATTTTGTGAGTTAGCCATCGTACGCAGCGAAATGAGCGTTGTCGGAATCAATTGAAGCGAAGCTGTGTTCAGTACACTCAGCATCACCATGTCATTGGTGTGTACACCCGCCTCCTTCATTTTTTTCATAGCAGTTATTCCTGCAGGCGTGGCGGCGTTTCCCAGCCCCAGAAAATTGGCACATACATTTACGGATATTTCCTGCATGGCAGCATTTTTCTTTGAAGCATCCGGGAAAAATACTTTCAGAACAGGACGTATTATGCGTGCGAAAATGTCAAGCAATCCGCATTTTTCAAACACATTCATAATACCGCACCAGAACCCTGTCATAGCCCCCAATTCGAGCATGAATTTTACGGCATTCACCGCCCCTTTTATACATTCGCCGCTCAGTTCTCCCAGTTTTCCGTTAAGTGCCGAAAAAATAACAGCCGCAATAATTATGGCAGAATATGCTTTGCCGATCATAAAAAAATCCCTCGTAAAATAATATGAATTTTCATTTAACAATTACTGGAAAATGCAAAAAAATGTTTTTAAATTTGTTAATTTATGTAGAAAAACTTGATTTTTATGTCGAATTTTGTTATGATGTCCCCGATAATACATGTTGTACAATAATCTATCCTGACAGGAGTGTGAATTTGTAATGAAAGAGACTATTTCCGTTCGTACCATTGATACACTTGGACGTGTTGTTATCCCAAAAGAAATCCGAAACCGTCTTGATATAGGTGACTTTGACAATCTTGAGATTTCGTGTGAAAACGACGTTATCACCATCCGCAAAAAAACCCCATCCTGTATATTCTGCCGAGCTACCGAAAACCTTAAGGAATTTCAGGGCAAGCCGATTTGCATGAACTGCATAAACACCATCAGAAACGCAGGGAAAAATCATTAAGTATTGTCGTAACAAGGCGAAGTATCGTGAAATCGGTACTTCGCTTTTTTATTTCGACCATAAATATCTGAAAATGAGCCGCGGTGCCAAAACCGTATTTATTACGACGGCGGAAAATGCATGCTTTTTGCAGTGCAATATTATACAATTACACTGTAATAAATTTTGGAGGGTTGAATATGAATAAACTGATTTTTTTCCCCGGACGCACCAGGACGCAGAGCATTGACCGTTATGCCCCACGGCAGAACGTGAGATACATTCCCGCCGAGCTTATTTTACCGTGCCCTTTTCAGGCTCGCAAGAATTATGACGGCGAGAGTATAATACGTCTCGCCGACAGCATACGAAGATACGGTATCATAGAGCCGATCGGAGTGAGAAGATGTACCGCAGGTAAATATGAAATTATATTCGGCGAACGGCGTATGCGTGCCGCACAGCTTGTTGACCTTGACGAAATTCCATGTATAATCATGGAAAATATCAGCAGAAAAACCGCATTTGAACTGGCTTACGCCGAAAATACACTGCGGGAACCGCTAAATCTTGTCGAAAAGGCTCAATGTGCCCAGACTCTTGTAAGACGATTTGATTTGTCAAGAAGTCAGGCTTGTGAAAATCTTTCGGTGTACCGGAACGAAATGTCATTTATGATGGAAACCTTGAGACTTTCCGCAGAGGAAAAGGATATAATATGCCGATCCTCTCTTACAAGGGAGCATATAGAACCTCTTTTGAAAATCGATAATTCCCATGTGCGTCTCCACCTTATGCGGCTTATTGCCGATAAGGGTGTACCGTCGGCGGGGTGCAGACAGTTTATAGATGAATTCATGAACCGACCTGCTCCCAAGCAACCGCCTCGGCACAATATAAAACCGCATCCCGTGCGTAGGTTTGTTCTGGGCGACATACGTCTGTTTGTCAATTCCATTGACCATGCGGTGGAGCTGGTAAAAAATGCAGGTGTGGACATACACTGTGAAAAGGTTATGGATGACGAAAATATATCATACACCATAAATGTGTCTGGAAAAAAGAAAAAAGACAAGGAAAACTTTTAATTAATTATATGTCAGCTTATTGACTTTTAATACTGTTTTTGATATAATATACTTATCTGCGGAGATACGGCTTGACGAAAGCTGTTTTTCGCCTGAAAAAACGCGGAGGTGAAGCGGAAATGGCTGTTATAATTGCTTTGATAAATCAGAAAGGCGGCGTGGGCAAAACCACTTCGGCTGTAAATATTTCCGCCGGTCTCGGCTTTTTTGGAAAGAGAACTTTACTTTGCGATATTGACCCTCAGGGAAATGCCACCAGCGGAGTGGGTGTCAACAAAAAAGATGCTGCGTTTTCCATATACGATGTGCTCAGCGGATCGGCTGACATGAATGATGCGGTTATTCATACAAAGTATAAAAATCTTGATGTAGTGCCATCAAATATAAATCTTGCAGGCGCAGAAATCGAGCTGGCAGAACGTGAAAACCGTGAATGCATACTTCGTAAAAGCCTTTGGCAGATTTACGATAAATATGACTACATAATCATCGATTGCCCGCCGTCACTCGGCATGCTTACACTGAATGCTCTTGCCGCATCAGACAGAGTGATTGTTCCCATGCAGTGCGAGTACTACGCACTTGAAGGACTTTCACAGCTTGTTTTTACCATAAAGCAGGTCAAAAGGCTTTATAACCCTCAGCTTACTTTGGACGGAGTAATACTCACGATGTACGACGGCAGATTGAATCTGTCTATTCAGGTTATGGAGGAAATAAAGAAATATTTTCCCGACAAGGTGTACAAAAATGCCGTTCCGCGTAATGTGCGTCTGAGCGAAGCACCCAGCCACGGTATGCCGATAATCTATTATGATAAATATTCAAAAGGCAGTCTTGCTTATCTGGAAATTGCAAAAGAAATCATTTCCAAAAGCCCGGCAGAAGCCTCAAACAATTAAAGGAGCTTTCACCTGAGCGTGAAAAAAGGATAAGTATTATGTCAAGACCCACCGGACTCGGCAAAGGTCTTAATGCGCTTTTTGCCGAAAATGAAATAACAACACAAAACCCCAATGAAATAACAACCCTGCGTATATCATGTATAGAGCCGGATAAAGACCAGCATCGTAAGAGCTTTGATGCGGCACTTCTTGATGAATTGGCACAGTCCATAGCGCTTCACGGCGTTATTCAGCCTATTGTAGTACGCCCTCTTGCAAACGGTAACTACAAAATAATCGCAGGCGAGCGCCGTTGGCGTGCTTCGAAGCTTGCGGGACTGGATGAAGTCCCCGTAATAATACGCGATATTGAAGATATGGAAGCGGCGGAAATCGCGCTTATTGAAAATCTTCAGCGTGAGGACCTCAATCCCGTTGATGAGGCTAACGGATATCACAGGCTTATTACCGATTTTAACATCACTCAGGAGGAAGCCGCAAAAAAAGTAGGCAAGTCCAGAACGGTTATAACAAACGCTCTCCGACTTCTCAATCTTCCGGCGGAAGCGCTGACACTTCTTAAGGAAAAAAGAATTTCCGCCGGGCATGCCAGAGCTCTCCTTGGATTGAAGGATGCTGAAAGAATTCCCGATATTTGCAAAATGATTACCGAAAAAGCAATGTCGGTTCGCTCGGTGGAATCGCTTGTGAAACAGATTAATTCACCCAAGGCTCAAAAGAGCCAGCAGGAGCTTTCAAAGGATGCTTATATGAAAGAGACCGAAAGAAAGCTTTCCTCTGAGCTTGGCAGAAGGGTAAATATCAAATATAATTCCGGTAAGGAAAGCGGTTCACTGGTACTGGAATATTTTGATAATGACGATTTGGAAGAAATTTTGTCGCTTTTGTGCAGAAATGATATAAAAACAGTATTAAACGAAAATTAAAACCGAAAGGAAGTAATATAAATGCTTGATATAAAACTTATCAAGGAAAACCCCGAATATTATAAAAAGAGACTTGCTGACCGTCAGAAGAGCTACGATGCTGACATTGATGCTCTTATGACGCTGGATGCCGAAAGACGTGCACTTATCGCAGATGTTGAAACCAAAAAGGCAAATCAGAACGCCATCAATAAGCAGATTCCCCAGATGAAAAAGGAAGGCAAGGACGTTGCACCCATTTTTGCCGAAATGAAGGAAATTGCCGCCACCATTAAAAAAGATGATGAGCGTGTAAACGAAATTGACACTCAGATAGAGACTATTCTTCTCAATATTCCAAACGTTCCCCATCCCAGTGTTCCCGTGGGAGCGGATGATAAGGATAATGTTGAAATCAGAAGAAGCGGAACCCCCAGAGAATTCGGCTTTGAGCCAAAGGCTCATTGGGATATTGGTAAGGATTTGGGTATACTTGATCCCGATAGTGCCGCAAAGGTAACAGGTGCACGCTTCCATTTCTACAAGGGCCTTGGTGCAAGACTTGAACGCGCGGTTATCAATTTCTATCTTGACAATCACACCGAGTCGGGTTACACCGAGGTGTTCCCTCCCTACATGGTAAATCGCGATTCTATGCGCGGAACGGGTCAGCTCCCCAAGTTCGAAGAGGATGCTTTCAAGGTTGCAAACGATGACTACTTCCTCATTCCTACTGCCGAGGTGCCTGTAACCAACATGCATAAAAAGGAAATACTTGACGGTGCAAGACTTCCCATCAAGTACTGTGCTTACTCTGCTTGCTTCAGAGCAGAGGCGGGAAGCGCGGGACGCGATACACGCGGTCTTATAAGACAGCATCAGTTCAATAAGGTTGAGCTTGTTAAGTTCTCCAATCCCGACACCTCCTACGACGAGCTTGAATCTCTGACGAACGATGCGGCATCCAAACTGGACTTGTTGGGGCTTCCTTACAGAGTTGTTCTTCTTTGCACAGGTGATATGGGCTTCTCTTCTGCCAAAACTTATGATATAGAGGTTTATATGCCCTCATACGGAAGGTATGTTGAGATATCTTCCTGCTCGGACTTTGAGGATTATCAGGCAAGACGTGCTGATATCAAATTTAAGAACGATCCCAAGGATAAGGCAAAATATGTACATACCCTCAACGGCTCCGGACTCGCAATAGGACGTACCGTTGCGGCAATTCTGGAGAACTATCAGAACGAGGACGGAAGCGTTACCGTTCCCCAGGCTCTTGTGAAATACATGGGTTGCGAAGTAATAAAATAATCAAGCTTTAGCCGAATGTGTCTGTGGCACATTCGGCAATGCACTAAATGGTGATAATATGAATAATTATCTCAACGTAGTCATATGGTCGCTGGCGGCAGGAATATGTCTGTGCAATTTTTACATTTACTATAACAAGGTCATCTTGGGCAGATTTGTACGTGCACTTCTGGATAAAGAGGCTTTTTCACCCGATAATGCGGTTGGGATTTCCGACTTGAATCTTCCTTTGGAAAAAATGGTTAAAATGGCCCTTGGAAAAGGTTCTCAGTCTCTTTATGGCGTTGTATCAAAAACGCAGGACGGCGCGGCGTATTATATCCCCGATGAGAAGCTCACAAAGGCACGCAAAATGTTTTCTTCAAAGGGCGTATCGTTTGTTCTCACTGTATTGTTGTCATTTCTTGTTATAGCGGCGGCGTATCTTCTGACACTGACTGTGCCTGTGATAATTTCATTGGCTGATAGTATTTTTTAAGGAGACTTAATATGAATAATAATCAACCACGCAGAACACCTCCGAAGGCAGTTCGCAGAAAAAGTAAAAAGAAAAAGCTTAACCCAATGTTTGTTGTCATGATGCTTGCACTGTTTGCGGTTATATTTACCCTTCTGTTCGTGTATTTTTCTGTGGGATACCGTTATATAACCTGCGATAACGGAACCAAGTTCCTGGGTATAGTAAAACAGGATATTCCCACAAAGGGCACGGTTTATTACACCGATGGCACAAAATCCGAATTGAAACTGGAAGATAATGCCATCGTTTATGAAAACGGGGATAAGTATTCGGGCGAAATTAAAAACCTCATGCGTCACGGGAAAGGTGTTATGACCTATGCCGACGGGAACGTATATGATGGCGATTTCTTTAACGACCAAATGACCGGCGCAGGCGTATTAACCTACAAGAACGGCGATAAATATGAGGGCGAATTTCTCAACGGAGAACGCAACGGACAAGGAACTTATACCTGGACCGACGAAAGCGGAACCTCCAGCTATACCGGTACTTTTAAGAACAATATGAAGGATGGCGAGGGAACCTATACCTGGAGCGACGGTGCTGTTTATACAGGAACCTTTGTCAATAACGTAAAGAGCGGAAAGGGCGTTTATCATTTTGCCAACGGCGACAAATACGAGGGCGATTTTGTGGATGACAAGCGTACCGGCACCGGCGTATACACCTGGGCAAGCGGAGACCGCTATGAAGGAGAATTCTCGGATAACAAGCTAAACGGAAAAGGTAAGTATATCTGGGCAAGCGGCAGAGAATATGAAGGCTATTTTAAGGATAATGCTATTGAAGTTACCGAGGAACAGCCACAGTAAGGTGGAAAAATGGAAATAAGAGACGAACTTGTTGTTATGGCTCGGACCGCCGGTGAGGCTTCGCGTTTTCTCAATCGTGCGGGCACCGACCAAAAGAATAAAGCACTGGAACATATTGCAGAAGCACTTACACAAAACACCGACTATATCCTTGGCGAAAATGCCAAGGATATTTGTGCCGCAAGGGATAACGGTATCAAGGAAAGCATGATAGACCGTCTTACCCTTACGCGCAAGAGCATTGAAGCGATAGCCGCTTCTGTCAGGAAAGTGGTTGCACTTCCTGATCCCACAGGAATCTCGGAGGGCTTTACACGCCCCAACGGGTTGGTTATAACCAAAACTTCCGTTCCGCTGGGCGTTATAGGCATAATTTACGAATCACGCCCAAATGTTACGGTGGATGCGGCGTCACTTTGTCTTAAATCCTCCAACGCTGTAATACTTCGCGGTGGCAAGGAGGCTATATATTCAAATATAGCGCTTGTGAAAGTTATAAACGAAGCGCTTGCTTCTTGTGGCTTTCCCAAAGGGTGTGTAAACCTGATTGAAAGCACCTCACGCGACTACACTAACGCACTTATGAAGCTTCACGGCTATGTGGACGTTATTATCCCACGCGGAAGTGCAGGGCTTATAAAAGCCGTGTGCGAGAATTCTACTGTACCAGTTATTGAAACAGGTGCGGGTAATTGCCATATTTACGTTGACGAAAGCGCTGATTTTGATATGGCATGTGATATTATCATCAATGCTAAGGTACAGCGTCCGTCGGTATGCAATGCGGCAGAGAATTTGTTGGTACACAGTGCTGTTGCAAAGGATTTCCTCCCTGTCATAACCGAAAAACTCATTGCCAACGGTGTAGAGGTGAGAGCGAGCGGGGAGTGCGCACAATATCTCAACGGCTTTGATGTGAAAGAAGCGAGCGATGAGGATTTTTATACAGAATATAATGACTATATAATTTCTGTTAAAACGGTTGAAAGCATTGATGAAGCAATCAGCCACATAAATAAACACAATACCGGTCACAGCGAGGCGATAATAACAAAAAGCCTTGAAAATTCAACTAAATTTTCCTCCGAGGTGGATGCAGCGGCAGTTTATACCAATGCCAGCACGCGTTTTACCGATGGCGAGGAATTTGGTTTTGGTGCCGAAATTGGTATTTCCACTCAAAAGCTTCATGCACGTGGCCCGATGGCACTCAAGGAGCTTACAACCGTAAAATACATTATATCCGGAAACGGTCAGATAAGATGAAAACAGTTTTGTATATAATTCGCCACGGAAACAGCCTCGGTAATCTTACAAAAACATTTTATGGTCACCATAACGGTCCGCTTACCGAAACAGGCCACGAGCAGGCAAAGCGTGTTGCCGTGTATTTTGAAAATAAAAAGGTTGATGTGATTTATTCCAGCGACCTTATGCGTGCGATCGATACCGTAAAGCCTGTCGCGTTGTCAAAAGGGCTTGAAATTATCGGAGACCGCCGTCTTCGTGAGATATATGCAGGCAAATGGGAAAACCGGAACATTGACGAGCTTATCGCTGAGTATCCCGAGGAATACGGCATATGGCGTTATGATAAAGCCAATTCTCGCTGTACCGGCGGTGAAAGCGTGAGAGAATTGCAAAAAAGGATTTTTGAAGCAGTCACCGATATTGTGCAAAATAATATTGGTAAGAGTATAATGGTTTCCACTCATGCCACACCTATAATGACACTCAAAGCGTCGTTTGAAGACTTGCCCATTGAAAGCATAAACGGAACGGACTATGTTCTCAATGCCTCTGTAACCACGGTTACCTATGATGACGGGAAGTGGGATATTGTAAGCTATGGTGAAAACAGTCACCTGGACGGACTTATAACAGAAATGACGAAAGGTTTTTGATACATTATGAACGAAAAAAGAATGAATCGCAATGCTTCGGCGCTTATTGTACTGTGTTGGAGCGTTTACATGGTCTGTTATATCGGAAGAAAAAACTTTCAGGCATGTATGCCCGCTATGATTGAAAACGGATATTCCGAATCCGTCCTTGGCGCGGCGCTGACGGGATACCTTATTTGTTACGCTATCGGTCAGTTCGTGAATGGCCTTGTGGGTGATAAAGTGTCGCCGAAATATATGTTGTTCACGGGTCTTATCGGCGCGGGAATTGCCAATCTTGCAATGGGACTCAATACAGTGAATGCACTGTTTGCGGTGTTCTGGTGCTTTAACGGATTTTTTAATTCCATGCTGTGGTCGCCCCTTTTGCGTGCTTATGCTATCTGGCTTAATGATGACCGCCGTCGGGGTGCTTCCGTATGGATAAGTGCCACTATTCCGGTGGGCGCTATTGTTTCAACTGTTATTACATCTTTAACATTGAAATGGTCAGGCAATAACTGGCGACTTGTGTTCTTTATCTGTTCGGGAATACTGATAACCATGGCGTTCATTTGGCTTTTCGGAATAACTGCAATAAAGAAATACATAAATTGGATGACCGGGAATAATAACAAACCTGTTGATAATACATCCGAGATTGAATCCGAACCCGTGCAAAAAAAATATTCGTTGTGGCAGATAATCTGGGGCGGCGGAGTTTTGTGTGTCGTTTTCGGAATAATGTTCAATGGCATAATAAAAGACGCGGTAGATGCCTGGACATCTACGTATATCTACGATTTCTTCGGAGTTTCGGCATCAGATGCGGCACTTATCACTACGGTATTGCCCATAGTAAACCTGAGTGGTGCCTTTGTTGCCAATTTTATAAACAGAAGAATAACCGGAAACGAAATAACCACATGTGGTGTTCTGTTTGCAGTAAGTACGGTTACAGTAGGGCTTTTGCTTCTGATAGGTAAATATAACGTTATACTTGCAGTTCTTCTCATAGCAATTACCACCGCTTGTATGTTGGGTGTCAACACAATGTTCCTTACATTTATACCGCTGGGTTTTGCTTCAACCGGCAGAACATCATCACTCACGGGCTTTTTTAATTCCTGCTCCTATGCGGCAGCGGCTGTTGCGGCATATCTTATAGGTCTTATGCAGGAATATGACGTTTCATGGAATATAATTATTATGACATGGCTTGCTGTGGCGGCAATGGGCACACTTCTTTGTTTTGTGGGCAGAAGTACCTACGCACATAACAGACATAAATTTGAATAAAATGCAAAACCAAAAACAAAAAACAGCACATGCAGTTTTATTTCATGTGTATAGCGTTGTGTAAATAACGTGTCGATACGATGACAGTCTTTCGAAAAGGCGATGATATTTTGCCGATTCAAGTCTGTAGCTGTACGAAAGTACTGAAGGACTTGAAGCGGCAAAAAGCGACAAACAGCAGGTGATATTCGATGTATCGCCTGCTGTTAAATTGTTTTTTGCTTTGCTTCTGTCTTTTTTGAAATAAGTAATTTTCGTCGCGGTAGCGCGGCTTTCTCGACAGACTGACAGTCTTTCGAAAAGGCGATGATATTTTGCCGATTCAAGTCTGTAGCTGTACGAAAGTACTGAAGGACTTGAAGCGGCGAAAAGCGACAAACAGCAGGCGATATTCGATGTATCACCTGCTGTTAAATTGTTTTTTGCTTTGCTTGTGCCTTTTTTGAAATAAATAATTTTCGTCGCGGTAGCGCGGCTTTCTCGACAGACTGAACCAGGCAATAAAAATTTCCTGTGTTGCTTTATGCCGTTATTTTACTGTTACAAAAACACCTTTTCCGTTTTCAAGCGTTACATTAAAGTATCCGTTTTCGTCCGGAACTAGGATTGTTGGATAGCCGTTGATATAAGCTGTTACTGTGCCCGAAGCTACCTTGAATCCGATTTCTGCTGATGCCGGTGCCGAAAGGTCGTTGTGATTCACCAGGGTAAATGCGGTAGATGCATCGGTTTTTGACTCAAAGCATCCGATAAGCAGAGGTTTGTCACACTTGATTTCGGTTATGGTATCAAATTTGCAGGGTTGGTCAATTTCCAGCCAGGGACAAGTCTCGGCAGAATAGTTATGGTTGAATGCACCGATATTGCTGTAATTGAGGTATACATCCTCAAAACGCTTGATTTCGTTATGGAACTGCTGTAAAGCGTAGTATGCAGGGGCCTTTTCACCGTTTGCATCAATAGGGGTTTCGTAATGTCCCTTGTAGCTTGCGTATACATAGTACATAATGGCTTTGGCACCAAATGACATTACGGTATATCCCTGCCAGTAAATATCTTCAACATCTGTTGCGCGGTGATTGCTTCCCCAGTAACAGCACTGGTTTACAACCCAGAAATCACGTCCGCTTTCACGGCAGGCGCGCGCTACAGCTTCAATCGCTTTTACATATTCCTTGTATGTTTTCTTTGCAGTGTAGCAGGGGTAAATGTCGGCGCAAATGTAATTCGTGGGTACATTTGCAATATATTCGGAAAGGTATTTTGAGTAGACATCTTTTTGGCTTTCGTAGTATTCAATGGCTGCCGCGCCTGCCCCCTCTGCCAGCTGTGCGTTGCTTGAATAAAGAGGAAGAAGATTGACGTAAGCGATTTTGTCCGGGTAAAGTGCGTTGAATTCTTTTACTCCCTGTCCTATGGCGGGGAAGAGATTGTATCCGGGTTCGTCTACCATGGAGAGACCTGCATAAGGAATTATATCTGCGTAAGCCTCTATGTAATTTGCTTTTGATGGGTCGAATATGCGCTCTGCCGTCATTGCGTTCCAATCGCTGTATACAAATTCGATTCCGTATCTTTCGTACCATTCAAAGCCGTTCTGTTTTGAAATGTTGCTCAGATGAGGCGGCTGAAGTATGGCAAAATTGATGCCTGCCTCGTGCATTGCCCTTACCTGGCTTTCATCAAAAAGATTGAGATCCTCGGGATGGGGGATGTATGCACCGAGAATAAGTCTGTCCTTTGAAAGCGGTTTGAATTCCATTGAACTTTCGCTTGTTTCAAAGAAATCGAGCTCCAGACCAAGTATGGATTTTATAAGACGTGCCATTACGGTTGCAACCTCTGCACGTGTGGAGCTGCCGTAGGGGTCAAATATTCCGTTGCCTTTGCCGTTTATGATCCCAACTGATTGAACCGAGGAAATCGCTGATTTTACAGCTTCGTCGAGAGAGGCTATGTCGGTGAATTCTTGAGCGGGAGCTTCTTTGAAGGTGTAGCCGTATATGCTGATGTATTTTGAAATGTAAAGAGCCATATCGCTTCTCGTTATAGGCTCATCCGGGAAAAACAAGCTTTTGGAAATTCCGCTTGCTATACCGGAGGTGCATGCCCATTTTATATAAGGCGCATAGTACTCTGAAACATTAACATCGCCAAAGCCTGTTTCCCCTTGATATAGCGCGGTGTCAACATTTTGCATTCTTCCCAGCACTGTTATGAACATACCGCGGGTCATAGCAATGTCGGGACTGAACTCGGTAGGACTTGTACCACCGAAAAGATTGCGGTTTGAAGCGTACATTATTGTTGCGTAGCCCCAATGTCCCGCAATATCATCATACTTTTTGCTGTTGTATTTAAGTCCATAGGTTCCTGCACGGTTTGCAACATATATTGTTCTGCCTGCATTGGAATGTGAAAGCGCCACAACATTTTCGTTTCCTTGTGCATCGGTGTACTTTACAACCGGACCACCTATTATCTTATCGGGATTCTCCGCAGTTGTATTGGAAATGGAATACTGTTCGATTTCTTCACCTGCTTTTACCGTTCCGGCAGGGAGAATTATTTTCTGTGTTCCGTAATTTACGGTTACGGTGTCATGACCTTCCGGAGGGAGTATGCTACCTGCAGAATAAGCTTTTGCGGCTTCTACGTTCGGGAAAAGTGCCACGTAGTCAAGAATGATAGCAATCTTTTCCGAATTGATATGTGGGTCATAACGTATGCCGGTTATGATTCCATTCCAAGCGGAAGAAGAAATATCTTTCTTCATGTCGATGATCAGATCCTGCCACTGACCGTCTGCAACAAAATCTACCTGATGGTAGGTACCATTATCACCCATCTGCGCATTTTTGGTGCTGAAGAATATTTGTGCAGATTGATTTGTGCCAAGGTTTTCTTCCGTTTTGAAGCGTATTTTCAAGACACTCAGGTCATCGGCATAGAAATATTCTTCCTCGGGCAGGGTACGTGTGATATGCGGGTCATTTCCGCTGTTTATCAAACGTAGATAACCGCTGTCAAAATCGGTTTTTACTTGATACGAATTGGTGAGATAATTTCTGAAGTCTGTAAGACTACGGAAAGAATATATGATATTTTCCGGTTTTTCGGTTCTGAGAATTTTATTCTTTGCCTCTTCGAGCTGTTTTTCGTGCTCGATTATGTCTTGTTCTGTGACTTCAACGGGATACATCATCATCGCATATTCATTGTCGAACAGGGCAATGTAGTCAAGGTAAATATCGGTTGTTTCCCTGGAAACAGTAGGGTCATATCTGAGTTGCTTGAGCGTACCGCTGTAAAGAGAAAGCTTTGAAAGATCCAATGTTGCTTCGGTGAATTCATCAGCATTTACGGCACAGTTCAATTCTGTGTAACTTCCGGGGGCACCCAATTCACCGCTTGAGTCGGTTTGGGTGAAAATTTGCGCGGTTATACGTCCGTCAACGCCAGCGGTCTTGAAACGGACTTTAATGTATTTATATACCGAGGTGTCAATATCAAGGTTGATTACCGGTAAAAAAAAGTACGGGTCATTGCTTTTGTTGGTGAGCTTTGTAACTCCGTCTTCAAGAGCGACAGTGAGAGAACCTTTGTTTGTGATGTTTGTTTTGATGTCCTCCTGGGTGTTAAATGTGAAGACTATTGGCTTTGCGGCAAAAGCAGCTGTGACAAGTACTAAAATAAGTGCCAGAAACATAAGGATTTTTTTCATATTTTTCCTCCTTAATATTATATGAATGTGAGTCAAGTATAGTGGAAAATATACACATTGTAAATGGAATAAAAGCGCTTTTATGGAATTTTTGAAACGTAACTTAAATACACAAACCGCAAAAACCGCTTTTGTACAAGTGCGTTTACAAATAAAAACCGTTTGTCTGCAAAAGCAGACAAACGGTTTTTGTGAAAACTTTTGTTATTATTCAGCTACGGGAGTCTGTTCCTGAGTATCAGCTTCGCCCTCGGTTACAGGCTCGGTGCCTTCAACAGTGCCTTCGGCAACTGTATCATCGGTGACTTCTGCTGCATCGTTGTTCTCAACAGCTGCTTCGCCATTGTCTTCGACAACAGCATCACCGTTTTCAATAGCATCGCCTTCGGTGTTTTCAGTTGCAGTATCATCAGCAACTACACTGTTTTCAATATCATTGCCGTCAATCTCGATGTATTCCATTTCGTTGGGCTGCAGTACATATACAACAACAACCAGAATAACAAAGATTATAGCAACGATAGTAGTAAGCTTGGAGAGCATAGCGTCAAGAGAACGACCTTTGGTCTTGCCAAAGAAAGTCTCAGCGCCGCCGGCAATAGTTCCGGAGAGATTGTGGCTCTTACCGTGCTGCATAAGAACTGCAACGGTCAGAAATACAGCCATCAATAACAAAAGTACGCAAAGAACGATTGTCATTTGAATTCCTCCTAAAATATTTTACACGCTATATCGGCTTAGTCGCTGATATAGGGGAGAATAGCGATATGACGAGCACGCTTGATAGCTGTTGTAAGCTGTCTCTGGTGCTTAGCGCAAGTACCGGTAATTCTGCGGGGAAGAATCTTAGAACGCTCCGAAACAAACTTGCGAAGACGGGGAACGTCTTTGTAGTCTATATGCTCAATTTTGTCTGCGCAGAAAGCACAGAATTTTTTTCTCTTCTTGGTGTTCTTAAAATTTTTCTGCATATCCTTATCCATGACGAAAAACCTCCTTTAAAAATTTTCGTTTCAGAACGGCAAATCCTCATCGGTAGCCATTTCTTCAAAATCAGTATCTTTCGAAGCATTGCTGTAAGGTGCAGGCTCGGCATTCATCATGGGAGCGGAAGCTCCGGGAGCGTTGTCGGATTTGCGTTCCACAAAGGAAACCTCATCAGCTACAACCTCGGTGATGTAATGCTTCTGACCCTGCTGATCGGTCCAATTTCTGGTTTGGAGCGATCCGCAAACAAGAATGCTCTTGCCTTTTGAAAAATACTTTGTCACAAATTCAGCCGTGTTTCTCCAGCAAACAATGTTGATGAAATCGGTCTGCTGCTGAGAAGAATCGCGGGAAAACTTGCGACCGACGGCAATGGTGAAGGAAGTAACGGCAATACCCGTCTGAGTCTGTTTGAGTTCCGGGTCTGCAACAAGATTTCCAATCAAGATAACCTTATTGAAAGCTGCCATTGTTTTTTTCCTCCTTATTCTTCAACTTTAACGGTAAGGGAACGAAGAATTCCGTCAGTGATGTTGAAGACTCTTTCGAGCTCAGCGGGGAAATCGTGAGCTGCGGAATAGTTAACAAGTGTGTAGTAACCGTCGGTTACGTCATCGATGGGGTATGCAAGCTTTCTCTTGCCCCAATCTTCCACCTTTTCAACTGTTCCGTTAGCGCTGATCATATCCTTGAACTTTGTGATCAAGGTGTTAACCGCTTCTTCTTCAAGCTCTGCGCTGACAACGAAAATGGTTTCGTACTTAGAAGTAATCTTTTCCACTTCTTTTACACCTCCTTATAGACTAAAGGCCTGACGCTTATGCGAAAGGCAAGGAATACGGACGGATATGTCCGCAATACAAGTAATTATACAATATTCACTTAATTTTGTCAATACCTTTTTTGAAAAAATTTACATTTTATAAATATATGCAGAGACGGTTAAAAACGCCTCTGCATACATAAAACTATTTAATTATTTTCAGAGCACCGGTAGGACATACCTTGGCGCACTTTTGACAATCTCTGCAGAATGCCGTAACACTGTCGTCCCTGAATTCGGGCTTAATAACCGTTTTAAATCCGCGGTCCACAAGTCCCAGAATACCTTTTTTGACATCCTCTTCGCATATACGTACACACAGATTGCAAAGAATACACTTGCCCTGGTCGCGTTCGATGGAAGCAAGACGCGTTTCCTTGAAACTGCTGTGAAGTTCACCGCATAAACGTCCCGGGTCTATTCCTTCAACCATGTTGGCGTATTTTATGAGTCGGCAGTCAGCGTAGTCGTGACATCCGCATTCAAGGCATCTTGATGCTTCTTTCATTGCCGCTTCGCGAGTGAGCCCAAGATTAACTTCTTTGAAGTCATGCTTTCTTTCCTCTGCCGGACGATGAGGCATTTTAACACGGGGCATTTTTTGACGGTCTGCAAAGAAGTCGGGAGCAGGCTCCGTTTTTGAAAGATAGGGAGCTTTGTAAGGCACTTGATTTCCGTTAAGATAGCTGTTTATGACCTCTGCTGCTTTGTTTGCTTCGCCTATCGCACTGATAGCGATGTCCGCACCGCGGTTTGTAGCATCACCGATAGCAAATACACCGTCACATGATGTGCGGAAAGTGGCTGTATCTGCAGAAATTATACCGCGCTGATTAAGCTCAATACCGTCAAATCCGTTTACGTTGACCTTCTGACCGATAGCGGCTATAACACTGTCGGCTTGCAGGATTTCAAATTTTCCTTCAACCGGAACGGGACTGCGTCTGCCGCTGGCATCCGGTTCACCCAATTCCATTATCTGAAGCTTTACGGCACTTACCTTTCCGTTTTCGCTAATTATTTCGGCAGGGTTGCACAGGAATTTGAAGTTTACACCTTCCTCGCACGCTTCAATGTACTCTATTTCTTCGGCGGGCATTTCGTTGCGGGTTCTTCTGTAAATGACATAGACGTTTTCAGCGCCAAGTCGTACTGCTGTTCTGCATGCGTCCATGGCAGTGTTTCCGCCGCCTACAACAACAACATTTTTACCTATATCGGGTTTGTTGCCGAGAGCTACCTCACGTAAGAAATCTATACCGCCGAACACTCCGTCGGTATTTTCTCCGTCGCATCCGACTTTTGAGGATTTCCAGGCACCGATAGCTATGACTGTGGCATCGTTTGAGGCTTTTATTTCCTCGAATGAAATATCCTTGCCTATTTTGCAGTCACACAACATTTTTACACCCATCTTAGCAATGGATTCGATTTCTGCATCAAGAATCGCTTTGGGGAGACGGTACTCGGGAATACCGTAACGAAGCATACCGCCCATTTTAGGCATGGCGTCATACACCGTTACCTCGTGACCTGCTTTGCGCAGGAAATACGCCGCCGTAAGACCGCCCGGACCTCCGCCTATTATTGCGACCTTTTTTCCTGTGTCGGGTGATACTTCGGGCATATATTTGTCATTCGAAAATAAATCTGCATCCGAAGCATAATACTTAAGATGCGCAATGGAAATGGGTTCCTCAACCATTTTTCTGCGGCAGGCTGTTTCGCACGGATGGGGGCATATTCTGCCGATGGAAGAGGGGAGAGGAAGCTTTTCCTTTATTATTTTTACCGCTTCTTTTTCATTTCCGAGAGCTATTTGCTTCACATATTCCTGACAGGAGGTTCCTGCGGGGCAATTAAGCTTGCATGGACCGACGCAGTCGCCCTTGTGGTCAGACATGAGAAGCTCCAGTGCTATTTTTCGTGCCTGCTTTACACGCGGACTGTCCGTATGTATTACCATGCCGTCGCTTGCAACTGTGGCACAGGCGCGGAGAAGCTTGGGCATTCCTTCGGCTTCAACAACGCATACACCGCACGCACCGTAAAGCTTGACTTTTTCGTGATAGCACAGGGTGGGTATTTCTATTTTGTTGGCAAAAGCAATTTTAAGTATGGTGTCTCCACTGTTCCCGGAGACCTTCTTTCCGTCTATTGTTATGTTTATTGTACTCATTTCAAAACCTCAATCTGCAGATATTGCACCGAATTTACACAGTGTGATGCATTGTCCGCATTTTATGCATTTTTCTCCGTCTATGCTGAATGCCTTTCCCTTTTCTCCGGAGATGGCTGAAACGGGACATTTTTTCGCACAAAGTGTACATCCGCGACACTTCTCCGGAGCGATGGTGTATGAAAGAAGAGCTGTACATTCCTTTGCGGGACATTTTTTGTTATTGATGTGCGCATCATATTCATTCTTGAAATATTTAATAGTTGTAAGCACGGGGTTGGGTGCAGTTTGTCCAAGACCGCACAGCGCTCCGTCTTTAATACCGTGGCAAAGCTCTTCAAGAAGCTCGGTGTCTCCCTCTTTGCCGTTGCCGTCCACAATGCGGGTGAGTATTTCCAGCATGCGTTTTGTGCCTATACGGCAGTGTACGCATTTGCCGCAGGATTCTTTGGCAGTAAAGTCTAAAAAGAATTTGGCCATACCTACCATACATGTGGATTCATCCATTACAACCATGCCGCCCGAGCCCATGATAGCACCTGTCGCCGCCAGAGCTTTGTAATCGATTACGGTGTCGAATTTATCGATCGGGATACATCCGCCGGAGGGACCTCCCATCTGTACGGCTTTGCATTTTTTGTCATTTTTAATGCCGCCTCCGATGCCGAAAATAACATCGTTCAGCGTCATTCCCATGGGAACTTCAACCAGACCGCCGCGCTTGATTTTGCCTGTAAGAGCAAAAACCTTTGTACCCTTGCTGTTTTCGGTACCCATCGCGGAGAACTTTTGCCCGCCGTTGAGAAGTATCCATGCCACATTTGCAAAAGTTTCTACGTTATTAATATTGGAAGGCTGATTGTTATATCCGCACTGCGCGGGGAAGGGAGGTTTAAGTCTGGGCATACCTCTGTTTCCCTCCAACGATTCGATAAGAGCGGTTTCTTCACCGCACACAAATGCACCTGCACCTGCTTTTATACGCATATCGCAGGAAAAGCCCGTACCCATGATATTGTCGCCCAACATACCTTTTTCACGTGCCTGCTTTATGGCATTTTCGAGTCTGATAATGGCAAGCGGATATTCCGCACGCACATATACAACCGCATGCTGTGCACCTATCGCGTATGCTGCTATCATCATACCTTCAATAAGATTGTGCGGGTCACTTTCAATTACAGCTCGGTCCATAAATGCACCCGGGTCGCCCTCGTCTGCATTACATATCAAATACTTTGGCTCGGATTGGGAAGCTCTTGCAGCGTTCCACTTGAACCAGGTGGGGAAGCCCGCACCTCCTCGCCCTGCAAGCCCCGATACTTTTATTTCTTCTATTACCTCTTCGGGTGTCATTTGTGTAAGCGCTTTTCTGAGTGCCGAATAACCGTCTGCGGCTATGTACTCATCTATGTTCGTTGGGTCTATTACACCACAGTTGCGCAGAGCAATACGTGTTTGTTTGTCAAGAAATGATTTGTCTTCATCGGATATTTTCAATTTTTCTGTAATTGAAAAATCATCAGTTTGAATTGCATTCGCTATGTCAGCGGCATCGCTTTCCGACACTTTTACAAGCCGTGTTATAAGGGTGTCATCTTCGTATATGTCTACAATCGGCTCAAGGTAGCACATACCGATACATCCTGTGATTCCGAGAACGGCTTTTGAAGTATCAAGATGTTTTTTTATCGCATTGTAGACCTTGCCTGCACCTGCGGCAATTCCGCAGCTGCCCTGACCGACTACTACTCTTTTCATTGTTCATCCCCCTTTTGCGTCTGTTCACGAAGAGCACGCAGTATGCTTACGGTTTTTTCGGGAGTAAGAGAACCGTATGTCTCTTCATTTATCATCATAACGGGCGAGAGACTGCAGCATCCCAGACAAGCCACATTTTTCAATGTGAAAAGTCCGTCATCTGTTGTGTCACCGTCACCTATACCTAATTCTTCGGTTATTGCCGAAAGTATCCTTTCGGAGCCGTTCACATGGCATGCTGTTCCCTGGCACAGCATGATAAGATATTTTCCTACCGGCTTCATGCGGAACTGGGTGTAAAATGTTGCCACCCCCATTACTTTTGCCGGAGTGCTGCCGGTTCTTTCGGCAATATGATAAATCACATCTGTCGGAAGATATCCGTAAATATCTTGCGCTTTCTGCAGAATAGTGATAAGACTTCCGCTTATATCTGCATATTCTGCAAGAACGTTATCCATCAGCGACAGATCGCTTTTGTTGCAGTTACAGTTACAGTTGCACATTTTCTGTTCCTCTTTCTATGTTGCATTTAATTTAACACCACATAATTATACTATAAAATCACGCATAAATCAATAGTAATTTCAAGATAACATGCCATTTTGTTGAAAAGCCTAAAAAAACAAAAAAACTGTAAAAATTACAGAAAAATTATCATATTGCATTGAAGTTGCTTGCAAAAAATGAAAAAAACAAAAAATTGCAAAAAACTATTGACAAAATTTGATATCTGTGTTATAATAACGAAACAAAGAAGAGGATTACTCCCACCCTGCGTACTCAGATACAGCAGCGGTCAATAGCTTCGGACTGCTTTTTGGCGGGTCTGTGTCTGTTGCCGTGGGTGATTCTCGCGGTATTTTTTATTTTTTGGAGGTGCTTAGTATCAGCACGAAAGAACTTCTTATCAACGAAGAGATAAAAGCCGCTCAGGTTCGTTTGGTAGGCACGGACGGAGAACAGATGGGAATTTTTAATTTTTCCGAAGCACTCAGCCTTGCATATAACAAGGGTCTTGACCTTGTTGAAATGGCACCCGGTGCAAAGCCTCCGGTATGCCGCATAATGGACTACGGCAAGTATCGTTTCGAGCGCGAAAAGAAAGAAAAGGAATCACGCAAGAAACAAACGGTTGTCGAAATCAAAGAAATCAAGTTTTCCTGCCGTATTGATAAGCATGATTTTGAAACCAAGATTAACCACGCCCACAGATTTCTGCAGAGCGGAAACAAGGTGAAGATAACCATTACCTTTTCCGGTCGTGAAATGAACCGCCAGAGCATGGGTTATGAGCTTATGGAGCAGGTGGCACAGGCTTGTGAAGAGTTTGGCGCGGTAGATAAGAAGCCATCTGTTGAGGGAAGATATATGACAATGTTCATTGTTCCCAAGGCACCCGCAAATAACAAAGCAAATTAATAAAAGGAGAGATAATAAAATGGGAAAATTCAAGACACACAAGGCGTCTGCCAAGAGATTTACAGTGACCAAGAGCGGTCTTGTAAAGATGAATCATCAGGGAAGAAGACATAAGCTGGGTCAGAAGACCACCAAGCGTAAGAGAATGCTCAGAAAGGCAGCTTACATCAGCGAGTCCTTTGCACCAATCATCAAGAGAATCGTTCCTTACAACGGTTAATATTTAACTTACGTTTTACGAATTTAGGAGGAATTATAAATGGCAAGAGTTAAAGGCGCTATGATGACGCGCAAAAGAAGAAAAAAAGTATTAAAGCTGGCTAAGGGCTACTGGGGTGCAAAGAGCAAACACTTCAAGATGGCTAAACAGGCCGTAATGAAGAGCGGTAACTATGCTTTCACCGGCAGAAAGATGAAGAAGAGAGACTTCCGTTCTCTTTGGATTACCCGTATTTCCGCTCAGGCTAAGGTTAACGGTATCAACTATTCCCGCTTTATGTGCGGTCTGAAGAAGGCGGGCATCGACCTCAACAGAAAGATGCTGGCTGAACTCGCAGTAAGCGACAAAGAGGCATTTGCAAAGCTCGTTGAGCAGGCAAAGGCTGCATTATAAGAATTATAATTGGCTGTAACAGGGAAGAAATTCCCCGTTGCAGCCTATTGCCGTAATTAGAGATAAATATAATCGGGACAACCTTTATCGGTTGTCCGTAATGTTATATTCCGAAAGTAAATACATAATATTGTTATGAATAATAAAAACACACCTAATATCCGTATAAAGCTCATGCCCACACAAATAATACTTTTTGGTTTTCTTGCTTTGGTCGCAGTGGGCACACTTCTTCTTATGCTTCCGGTTTCATCAAGTACCGGGCAATGGACCGATCCTCTCACTGCATGCTTTACTTCTGTGAGTGCAAGCTGTGTAACAGGTCTTGTGATGGTGGATACCGCTACATACTGGAGCCTTTTCGGTCAGATAATAATATTGATAATGATACAGACAGGCGGCTTGGGCTTTATGTCCGTTTTGCTGATACTGTCTATGCTTATAAAGCGTCGCGTTACTCCGAGAGAAAGCATAATAATGGCTCAATCGCTGGGCTTTGATTCCTATGGCGGATTTCGTAAAATTGCTTTGCGTATTGTGGGCGGAACGTTCGTGTTTGAATTCGTTGGTGCCGTGATACTCAGTGCAAGATTTATCCCGATTTTCGGAGCGGCAAAGGGAATATATTTCGGTATTTTCCATTCCGTATCTGCGTTCTGTAACGCAGGCTTCGATCTTATGGGGAATTTCAGTGGAAAATTCTCAAGTCTTACGGCTTTTACCGATGATCCTACTGTCAACATAACAATAATGCTTCTTGTAATAATCGGAGGAATCGGATTTATTGTGTGGGAGGATGTCCTTTCATACAGCCGTGCCAAGGGACTGAGCTGCTATACCAAGCTGGTGCTGATTACGTCTTTTGTGCTTGTATTTTCTGGCGCTGTATTTACGTTTTTTGCAGAATCCGGAAATCCCGATTTTTCCGATATGACAGACAGAGTGCTTGCATCCTTTTTTCAATCGGTGTCTACAAGAACGGCGGGATTTAATACTGTTGAACTTACCGCACTTTCCGATATAACAAAAATGTTCAGCTCGATTCTTATGTTTATAGGCGGATCCGCAGGTTCTACGGCAGGCGGCGTAAAAACAGCTACCGTGGCACTTCTTGTTATAACAGCTTTTCAGATTTCCGGAGGCAAAAAAGAAGTTACGGTTTTTAAAAGAAATATCGACACAGGTGTTATAGCCACTGCTTTGTCAGTTGCTGTAATTGCGTTGATTCTGGTGACATTATCAACTTTCGCAATTTGCTCTATTGATGGCATAAGCTTTACTGATTCCTTCTTTGAATGTGCAAGCGCACTCAATACTGTCGGCATGAGCATAGGCGTCGCGGGAAACGGGCATACGGTGTCAAAGTTAATTCTTATGCTTCTCATGTTTTGCGGGAGGGTTGGTATATTGACGATGACTTATTCAGCTTCGTTGCGCCGTGCACGCCGTGAATCAGCCGTCAAATATCCCTGCGGAAACATCATAATAGGTTAAAGGAGAAGAATATGAAATCCTTCGCAATAATAGGTCTTGGAAATTTTGGTACAACTTTAGCTCTTACACTGGCGCAGAATCAGCATCAGGTTCTTGTTATCGACGAAGATGCCGAAAAGGTGGAAGAAATAAGCGATTACGTTACAAATGCCGTTATAGGCGATTCCACTGACCGCGCAGTTCTTGAGACCGCGGGAATTACTGATTACGACTGTGCTGTGGTGGCAATTTCAAATAATATGGAGTGCAGTATTCTAACTACACTTCTTCTTGAAGATATGGGGATAAGTCAGGTGGTGGCACGCGCCGTAAGCGACAATCATGCTAAGGTTTTACAGCGCGTCGGTGCCGATATCGTTGTATTCCCCGAACGTGATATGGGCGAAAAGCTGGCGTATAAGCTTGATAAAAACAATGTACTTGATTACATCGAATTCAGCGAGGATTATTCTCTTGTCGAAGCAAAGGTGCCTGTGAGATGGGTTGGTAAATCGTTGCGTGAGTTGGATATACGCCGTAAATACAAAATAAACATCATTGCCGTTATAAAGGATCATCCATACAGGAAAATAGAAATCAACCCCGACCCGGATGCACCCTTTGAGGCAGATGATACTCTTGCAATGGTGGGACTGAATTCCGATTTGGATAAGGTGAACGGCTGATGGAGAGTATCACTTCAAGAAAAAATCCGCTAATTTTGGAAATTTCAAAACTGAAAATGAAAAAATACCGTGACGAAAAAGCGCTTTTCATAGTTGAAGGCAAAAAGCTTTTTTCGGAGGCGGTGAAAGCGGGACTTGTCCCAAAATATGTTTTTCTTTGCGATGATGCGTCGGAAGAAGTTGAGGTTTGCTTTGATAATTGCCGAACATTTTCACTAACTCGCCAGGTATATGAAAAAATAACCACAGAAAAATCTCCCCAGGGTATAATGGGTGTATTTCCGTACGGCGAAAATATAATAAGATGCAATGATGACATATCGGAAAACGAAAGTTTTAATAAAATTAATGAAGTATTCAAATCTGCAACAAATGGCTACATTATAATAGAGAATGTGCAAGACCCCGGAAACGTTGGAACAATTATCCGCACCGCACTTGCTTTCGGTATCGATGCGGTGCTGTGTGTAGATGGGGCGGATGTGTATAATCCCAAAACCATGCGTGCGGCGATGGGGGCACTTTTCGGAATGAAAACAGTTATTTGCCGTGATATTTTTCAGGCTGTTAATTTTGCACGTAAAAGTACATCAGCCATATATGCGGCGGCACTTGATAAAACCAGCATTTCGATTGATAAAGCCGATTTCTCACAGCCACGTGCCGTCATGATAGGTAATGAGGGCAACGGGCTTACCGCCGAAGCATTATCTGTTTGTGACAGTCGGGTAATAATACCTATAAGCGACAAATCCGAGTCGCTTAACGCAGGAATTGCGGCAGCCGTTTTCATGGATCATATGAGGAGGCATTAACATTAACGAGCTTGTATACTGGGTCTGGCTTTCGCTGTGTTATTCTTCGAGCAGTAATATTCCCAAAAAGCTTATAGAGCATTTCGGTTCACCGCAAAATGCGTTTGAGGCCTCAGATGAGGAATATAAATCGCTCACGCGTAAGCCTGAACCTTTGATGGATAAAAATTTGGATATTGCCACAGATATTGTTAAATACACCGAACAAAACGGTGTAACTGTTATTACCTATAATGATGTCAGATATCCGAAAAGACTTAAAAGAATTGATAACTGTCCGATTGTTCTTTACTGCAAGGGAGACCTCGGATGTCTTGATGAATTACCGTCGGTAGGTGTTGTAGGTACGCGAAGATACAGCGCGCAGGGCGAACGAATTACAAAGCGTATTTCCTACGACCTTTCGCGAAGCGGTTTCACCATTGTCAGCGGTCTTGCAAGGGGAATAGATTCCTTTGCACATAAAGCGGCACTTTACAATAAATCCAAAACCGTTGCTGTTCTCGGATGTGGTATAGATGTGATATATCCTCCCGAAAACCGTGAACTTACATTAAGAATGTATGAAAACGCTTTGGTAATAACTGAGTTTGCGCCCGGTACAAGACCGCTTGCCTGGAACTTCCCCGCGCGTAACAGAATAATAAGTGCACTTTCGGATGTGGTTTTTGTGGCGGAGTGTACACTTAAAAGTGGAACCATAATCACCGCTGACCACGCATTTGAACATAATATACCGGTCTGTATGCATGATGCTTTGTGCGGTGACGCATTGGGATATCTCAAGGGCAAGGGTGCTGTGAGCGTTACCAATTCGGATGACATAACATGCCGTTTGCGCGAGCGTTATCCACAACTTAAGCCGATAAGCGAGCTTCCGAAGCTTGAAAAGCTTTTGCCGGATGAGGTAGTGGTAACCGTTTCACCGCTAAACCCATTTAAACCGTCGCCTAAAAAGAAATCCGACGTCATAATAAAAGAAAATATCATTTCTGACCCTGTTCCCGAGAGAAAAACAGAAATCATACAACCGACGACTGATGTACTTGATGAGCAGGAAAAAGCTGTATTGAAGCTGTTGGAAATAAAGCCCATGGATATTGACCAGATGGCTGAAAGCGGATTTGACGTTTCTCAGCTTCTCAGAACTCTCACCATTCTTGAAATAAAGGGTATGGTTATTTCCGTCGCAGGCGGAAAATATGTAAAAAACTTAGCTGAAAGGATATAAATCGTTATTTCATTATGAAAAAAACACTGGTAATCGTGGAGTCTCCCGCTAAAGCAAATACAATTAAAAACTATCTCGGCTCCGGCTATAAGGTCGTTGCCTCCAAAGGACATTTGCGCGACCTGCCAAAAAGCACATTTGGCATAGATATAGAGAATAATTATGAGCCCAAGTATATAAATATCCGCGGAAAAGGTTCGTTGATTAATGAATTGAAAAAGGAAGCAAAGACCTCTCAGCAGGTTTTCCTTGCAACTGACCCTGACCGCGAGGGAGAGGCTATTTCCTGGCATCTTGCGCAGATGCTGGGACTTGATATCGAAAAGCCCAACAGAGTAACCTTTAATGAAATTACAAAAAATGCCGTGCGTTCTGCAATAGCATCTCCCCAGGCAATAAACATGGATAAAGTAAATTCACAGCAGGCGCGCCGAATTGTGGACAGAATTGTGGGCTATAAACTCAGTCCACTTTTGTGGAAAAAGGTCAGAAACGGGCTTTCTGCAGGACGTGTTCAGTCCGTTGCTACAAAAATGATTGTTGAGCGTGAGGAAGAAATAGCCGCTTTCGTGAGGGAAGAGTATTGGACCATTGATGCAAAATTCCTTTCGTCTTCACAGAAATCTTTCAAGGCTTATTTTTACGGCAACCGTGCGGGAAAAACAGAGCTTGCCGACAAACAGGCGGCAGATAAAGTTCTGAATGCGCTTGATGGTGCGGCTTTCCATGTGGATCATATCAAGAAGAGCAAAAAAACAAAAAATCCTCCCGCACCGTTTATCACATCACAGCTTCAGCAGGATGCATACCGCCGTCTTAATTTCCAGAGTATACGCACTATGCGTATTGCCCAGGAACTTTACGAAGGTATTGTTATCGGAAATAAGGGCGAACAAGGTCTTATTACCTATATGAGAACCGACTCCACGCGCATCTCCGACGAGGCGCAGGCGGCGGCAAAAAGCTATATAGTTTCTAACTATGGTGAGAATTACTATCCTTCTGTTCCCAATGAGTACAAGAGCAAAAAGAAGGTTCAGGATGCTCACGAAGCTATCCGTCCGGCAGATGTAAATCTCCGCCCCGACGATATAAAGCCTTTTCTTACCAATGAGCAGTACAAGCTGTATAAGCTTATCTGGGAACGCTTTATAGCCAGCCAGATGTCACCTGCGCTGTATGACACACTCAGTGTTGATATAGTTTCCGATACCAAGGATGAATATGTATTCCGCGCGTCGGGAGACACACTGAAATTTGCCGGCTTTACCACTATATATAAGGAATCTACCGACAACGATGAGCCAAAGCAGGAAAAAGCATCAAAAATTCCCGCACTTTCCGACGGAGAGCCTGTAACACTGGAAGCCTTTGAGCCGGCACAGAACTTTACTCAACCACCTCAGAGGTATACAGAAGCAACCCTCATAAAGGCGATGGAGGAAAAGGGGATAGGACGTCCCAGCACTTATTCTCCCACGCTTTCCACAATAATTTCCAGAGGATATGCCGAACGTGAGGGTAAGTTCCTTAAGCCCAAGCCGTTGGGTACCGTTACCACTGATATTATGCGCGATAATTTTGCCACTGTTGTGGATTATAAATTCACCGCAAATATGGAAGATGACCTGGATGCCATAGAAAACGGTGAGAAGGATTACAAGAAAATAGTTGATGAGTTTTACGGCGAATTCAACACACTTCTGAAAAAAGCAGAATCTACGCTTCAGAAAGAAGAAATCGACGTTCCGGTTGAAAAGCTTGATGTCAAATGTGAAAAATGCGGTGGGGATATGGTTATAAAGCGCGGTCGCTTCGGTCGTTTTGCCGCTTGTGCCAACTATCCTCAGTGCCGTAACACCAAGCCGCTTGACAAAACGGGCAATATTGTTGCTCAGGAGCCTCCAAAGCCGGTAGAGGGCATGAAATGCCCCGAATGCGGTTCTGACGTATTCCTCAGAAGCGGTGCATACGGCGAATATTATGCCTGTGCAAAATACCCCGAATGTAAATACACAAAGCAGATTCAGAAAAAAATAGGAGTCAAATGTCCCAAATGCGGCGGTGACATTGTTGAAAAGCGAGGCAAAAAGAAAATATTCTACGGTTGTGACAATTATCCTAATTGTGATTTTTCCACATGGAATATGCCTACCGACAAAAAATGTCCCGAATGCGGAAGCATTATGGCGCTTCACAAGTATAAAGCCGGCGACAAACTTGTTTGCATAAACACAGAGTGCGGACATAAAGAAGATGCCGCTGTTAACAGCTGAGGAAATTATGATTAATGTTATAGGAGCAGGTCTTGCGGGCTGTGAGGCAGCATGGCAGGCGGCAAAGCGCGGATGCGAGGTTCGCCTTATAGAAATGAAGCCGCATAAGTTCACTCCCGCTCACCACAGTGAAGGATTTGCTGAGCTTGTCTGTTCAAATTCACTAAGGTCAAACCAGCTTGAAAATGCAGTGGGACTTCTTAAAGAAGAAATGCGCCTTCTGGGCTCTCTGATAATAGAATCTGCTTATGCCAATATTGTCCCGGCAGGCAGTGCATTAGCGGTGGACAGAACAGCTTTTTCAGAGTACATCACCGAAAAGATTAAGAATCATCCGCTGATACATGTTGAACAGCGGGAAATAACCGACCTTGGCGAGTTTTCGGATGAAATTACCGTTGTTGCTACCGGACCGTTGACATCCGATGCACTTTTTGATAATCTCAAACAGCTTCTCGGTCTTGAATATCTTTCTTTTTTTGATGCGGCGGCACCCATAGTGGAGTTTTCCAGCATCGATACCGAAAAAGCATTTTTTGCCTCCCGATACGATAAGGGGGATGCGGACTATATAAACTGCCCCATGACCAAGGAGCAGTATGAGGCTTTTTACAACGAGCTTATAAACGCTCAGACGGCACAGCTCAAGGATTTTGACAATAAAGTGTTCGAGGGATGCATGCCTGTTGAGGTCATGGCAAAACGGGGAATAGAAACTCTTCTCTTCGGACCGCTGAAGCCGGTGGGACTTATCGATCCCAAAACCGGAAAAGAAGCATATGCCACCGTGCAGCTCAGATGTGACAATAAAGCAAAGACAATGTACAATATTGTGGGCTTCCAGACACATTTGACCTTTGGTGAGCAAAAGAGGGTTTTCTCTATGATACCCGGCCTCGAAAACGCCAATTTCCTGCGTTACGGAGTAATGCACCGCAATACATTCATAAATTCACCAAAGCTTATGTCTCATTTCTATTCATTGAAGAATAACCCACGTCTGTTTTTTGCAGGTCAGATGACAGGTGTGGAAGGATATGTCGAATCCGCCTCGTCCGGGCTTATGGCGGGTATAAATGCCGCTTGCCTCGAAAACGGACAGCCTCAGACAGCGTTCGGTAACATGACTGCAATAGGTGCGCTTGCCGAATACATTTGCGATGAGAGTGTAAGAGAATTCCAGCCCATGAACGTGAATTTCGGTATAATGGCATTGCCGGAAACCAAAATACGCGGCGGCAAAAAAGCCAAAAATGCTTATCTTGCCGAACGGGCACTGAATATTATAAGGAGCTATGCAGATGAAAATAATTGTTGATGCAATGAGCGGAGATAACGCTCCTGTTGAAATAATCAAAGGCGCAGTTCAGGCTCATGCCGAGCTGGGGGTTAATATTATTCTTGTTGGAGACACAGATACCGTAAATAGAGTAATGTCGGAAAATTCCCTTTCCTACGACGGCATTGAAATCTGTCATTCTGAAGGTGTTATCACTATGGAGGATAACCCTATATGTGTTATAAAAAGTAAAAAAGAATCTTCCATGGCAAAAGCATTTACTCTGCTTCGCGACGGTGCGGGTGATGCGGTGGTGTCCGCCGGTAATACCGGTGCGATACTTACAGGCGCAAGCCTTATTCTTAAAAAGATTAAAGGCATAAAGCGTGCCGCCATCGGAACAATAATTCCGCTTGACAATCCCATGCTGCTTTTGGACAGCGGTGCAAATACGGACAATCAGCCTGAATATCTTCAGCAGTTTGCCGTGATGGGATATATCTACATGAAGAACATTTTCGGACTTGAAGCTCCACGCGTAGGGCTTATCAATAATGGTACCGAGGAAACCAAAGGTACCGAAGCGTATGTAAAGGCTCATGAACTGCTCAAGGAAACTGAGGGTATCAATTTCATCGGAAACATAGAGGGCAGAGATATCCCGTCAGGTGTATGCGACGTTATTGTGGCAGACGGTTTTACGGGTAACATCATACTTAAGCTTTGCGAGGGCTTCGGTTCGTATATGTCCCGTACTCTCAAGGGTATTTTCAAAGAGAGCGTTATTACAAAGCTGGGGGCATTTATGGTTCTGCCTCAGGTGAAAGCTCTTAAAAAGAAATTGGATCACACCGAATACGGCGGAGCACCGCTTCTGGGCGTGTCGGCACCCGTCATAAAGGCTCACGGCTCATCAAATGCAAAGGCGTTCAAAAACGCCGTGAAGCAGGCAAAAATATTTGCCGAAACAGGCATAACTCAGGAAATAATAAACGCTATGGCGAAAAAATAAGGGAAGATAAGAGTTAAATGGAATATCCCGTAAGCTTTACACAAAAAACACAGGAATTGCAGAATGCAGTAGGGTACACGTTCAAAAATCCCGTATATATGTATGAGGCGCTGACTCACTCATCGTTTTCGAATGAGCAAAAGAGCCGTCATAAGGATTACCCTTGTAATGAACGTCTGGAGTTTTTGGGGGATTCGGTGCTGTCCTTTGTGGTATCGGATTATATTTTCAACGGCATTGGCAGATACCAGGAGGGCGACCTTACCAAAATACGCTCTGCGGCAGTATGTGAGGATGCTTGTTTTGAATATGCAAAAAAGTTTGAGCTCGGAAAATATATGCTTTTGGGAAAAGGCGAGGAAAACGCGGGCGGCAGAGAGCGCAAATCCATTCTTGCCGATGCGTTCGAGGCTTTTTTGGCGGCTGTTTTTATGGATGGCGGTATCGAGCCGGCACGTGAATTTCTACTGCCTTATATCAAAAAAAGCGTTAACCGTATAATTTCAAACGGCAACCTCAGAGACTATAAGACACTTCTTCAACAGTTTGTTCAGCAGAATAAAGGCGACATTCTGGAGTACCGTCCGATAGGCGAAAGCGGTCCCGACCACAACAAGGTTTTTGAGGTGGAGGTCAGCGTGAATAATAATGTTATCGGCAAGGGCAAGGGTTCTTCCAAACGCGAGGCAGAGCAGTCTGCGGCAAGAGCTGCACTTGAACTGTTCGGGCAGGCGACCAATGATTAAGCATAAGAATATACCGATATTTGTCCCGCATGTGGGATGTCCAAACGACTGCGTGTTTTGTAATCAGAGAAAAATATCAGGTAAAACCGAGTTTGATGCAGATACCGTAGTGCCCGAAATTGAAAGGGCTTTAAGGACCATTCCCGAGGAATGCAGTGTTCAGATAGCATATTTTGGCGGAAGCTTTACGGGTATAGAGCCTGAATTAATGCTAAGGCTTCTGAAAATTGCGTCCGATTATGTGAAAAGTGGTGCCGTGCATTCGGTAAGACTTTCCACACGCCCCGATTTTATAGATGAAAAAGTACTGGATATACTTCAAAAACACCATGTTAAAACCATTGAAATAGGCTTTCAGAGTATGGATGACGAGGTACTGCGCGCTTCCAGGCGTGGTCACACCGCACAGCAAAGCTACCGTGCAGCGGAGCTTATCAAAGCTTACGGATTTGAGCTTGTGGGACAGATGATGACAGGTCTTCCCGGGTCATCTTACGAAAAAGAGATTTTCACCGCATCCGAAATATGTCGCATGGGCGCTGATGCAGCACGAATTTACCCCACGGTAGTGTTTTATGATACCGAGTTGTGCGATATGGCTAAGAATAATGTCTATACACCCATGTCGATAGAGCAGTCGGTTGAGTCGGCATATAACGTATATAAGGTGTTTATGCAAAACGGTGTAGATGTAATACGTTGCGGACTTTGTGCGGCGGATAATCTTTTTGAAGAGGATACCGTTTACTCCGGCGGATACCACGAAGCGCTGGGCGAGCTTGTGGAGTCGCGCATATTTTACGACAAGATAACAGAAAAGCTTACTGCTGAATTAACCAATGAAATTTCCATTGTCGTCGCACGGGGAATGACCTCCCGTGCCGTCGGTCACAAAAAAGAGAACAAAATAAAGCTGTATGAAAATTACGGCATTAAGAAAATGACAATAACCGAAAGCAGTGAGCTTTCGGGATTTGAGGTCAAAATTAATTGAAAGGGTTGAAAGCGGTTGTACTTAAAACAGCTTGAAATACAAGGTTTCAAGTCCTTCCCGGACAAAGTGAAAATTGCGTTTGACAAAGGCATAACCGCGATAGTCGGTCCCAACGGAAGCGGAAAGAGCAATATTTCCGATGCCATAAGATGGGTTTTGGGCGAAATGTCCCCGAAGTCAATGCGCGGCGGAAAAATGGAGGACGTTATTTTCAACGGTACCTCTACCCGCCGACAGGCAAGCTTTGCAGAGGTAACCATGGAGCTTGACAACACCGACCGCAAGCTTGCGTGCGATGAGGACACTGTGTTTGTCACGCGACGTCTGTATCGCTCGGGTGAGAGCGAATATATGATAAATAAAAAGTCCACACGACTTAAGGACATTGTGGAGCTTTTCCTCAACACCGGTATAGGAAAAGAAGGCTATTCGGTAATAGGACAGGGAAGAATTGCCGAAATCATTTCGCAGAAAAGCGATGAACGCCGCGGTATTTTTGAAGAAGCGGCAGGCATTTCAAAATATAAATACCGTAAAAATGAAGCTATCAAAAAGCTGGCGGTGACTTCTGAAAATCAACTCAGGATATTTGATATTCTTTCGGAAACCGAAAAGCGCCTGCCTGTGTTGGAACGCCAGGCGGAAAAAGCCACAAAGTACCGTGAATATATCGGTGTAAAGAAGAATCTTGAAATTTCTCTGTGGTATGAAAGGATAAAGACACTGCGCGAGGAACGCGCAGTGAATGAAGAGAACTGCAACGCGCAGAAGGTACTTCTTGATAAACTTACAGAAAAGCTTGAAGTTACTGAAAATGAAATAGACAAAAAATATATCCTTACCCAGAAGCTCAATGCCGAAGCATCAGAAATACAGGAAAAGCTTAAGGATATAACACGCGAACAAGGTGAAATAAGTGCGAAAATCTCCGTTCATATGAATGACGCGGAACACTTTTCAAAGACTCTTGATGAGCAGAGTGCCAGTATCGACACCGCGCAGAATAGCCTTGATGAGCTTGTACCTCAGCGCGAGAGTTTGTTGAAAGAGTATAACGATAAAATCGAAAGCTCAAAGACCTTTGAACAGCGTGAAAAAGCTCTTGAAGCTCATGGTGAAGAATTGTCGTCAGAGCTTGAAGAATTGTCCCGTCTGAAAACGGAAAAGCAGGCAAAAATAGATCAGACAGACGAAAAAATCACCTCTCATGAACTTCTTATAAAATCCCGCGAGGGCTTTGAAAGTGCACGTAAGCAGCGCATAACCAAGATAGATGAAAAAATCAAGCTGGTTTCGGTTCAGCTTGATGTTCTGAGTGCGGAAAATGCAGAAAAAGAGCAACGCAAAAAAGAAATTTTGGAAAATGCTGCCGAATTTGAAAAAGTGGTTGATGATGAGACACAGGCACTTGATACTCTCCGCGGCGAGCTTGAAGACCTGAGCACTTTACAACAGAATAAACGCCTGAAGCTTATGGAGCTTAATCAGCGCAACGAAACCTTAAAGCGCATGGAGAGGCTTTTGGAGGGCTATGCAGGCAGCGTGAAGGAAATTATGAGGGCGGCTCAGGATAAAATCCTGGTCGGAATTCACAATCCTGTTTCAAAAATAATCCGTTCGGATGAAAAATATGTAGTTGCCATTGAAACTGTTCTGGGCGGAAAAATGCAGAATATCGTGTGTGAAAACGACGAATCTGCCAAGGCGGCAATAGCTTTTCTTAAGCGCACCAATTCGGGAAGAGCCACATTTATGCCTCTCAACACTGTCAGCGGTTCAAGCTTTGTTCCGGTAAACGGTGTCGAAAAAATGCCGGGTTATATCGGCACCGCAAGCAGTGTTTGTACTTATGACAAAATATATGAAAATGTAATCGAAAACCTTCTGGGTAGGACTATTGTTGCGGATAATATCGATAATGCTGCTTCCATTGCAAAAAAATTGGATTTCAGGGTGAGGATAGTAACCCTTGACGGTCAGATAATAAATGCCGGAGGTTCCTTTACCGGAGGTCAGACAGTTGCAAAATCGGGTATTTTGTCACGTAACCGAGACATACTTCAGCTTTCCGAAGAGCTTAAGATCACAGAGGCTCAATTTAACGACGTATCGAAACAGTATGCCGAAAAGGAAGATGCGGTTAAAGCATGTGAGAATAATCTTCGCCAGGCTCAACGCGAATTGTCGGTTGTCAACGAGCGCATAATGGGTATCGAGAACGAATTGAAGCTTGATACGGAACGTCAGCAGAATATACGCGACAGTATTGCGGCGCTGGAAAATGAAAGAAAAGAAATAACGGGCGGTTCAAAGACCGTGGACGAGGAAATAGCGGATATCCGCGGCAAAATTTCTTCTCTTAAAACTGTTCTCGACGGCGAAAAATCAGAATATGAAAAGCTTGACCGGCAGTATAATAAAGTGCAGTCGGAGCTTGAAAAGAACAAAAACGATAAAACTGCATTTTATATCGAGCGTGAATCCTTTAACGGAGAAACGGCACGTATGCGTGATAAGCTCACTTCTCTTTCTGTGCTGATAAACAATGTAAATCAGACTTTGGAAAGCGCTAAAAAGGGTTTGGAAGCCGCAAAAGTTGCCATCAGCAATGCAGATAAGGAAAAATCCGAACTGGAAACCGCATTGGAAGCGCTTAAAAAGGGTGAGGAGGTCATAAAGAATGACCATAAGAGCCTCATGGAGCAGGCAGATAACGCACAAAAAGAACTGTTTGACTTGCGTGCTTCTCAAAAATCCCAAAGTATAGAAAAGGAATCTGTGCTCAGTCTTTACACAACCCTTAAATCCAAGCTGGATGCCAATAATGCCGAAAATGACAATCTTATTTCCATGCTGTGGGAGGAGTATGAATTCACATATACCGATGCGGAAAAGTACGTTGCCGAAAATCCGACAGAAGGTGACAGAAAAGAAAAGAACCGTGCGCTGGGCGAAGTGAAGATGCAGATAAAACAGCTTGGTGCGGTAAATATGGAAGCTGTTGAGCAGTTTGAAGAGGAAAAGAAGAATTATGCCTTTGTAAAGGCTCAATATGACGATATAGACAACGCCAAGAAGGAGCTTGAAAAGCTTATAAGCTCCATTGAAGCCATTATGCGTGAAATGTTTATGCGTACCTTTGAACAGATACGTGAAAACTTCAAGCAGACCTTTGCCGAGCTTTTCGGCGGCGGTTACGGCGAAATTAAGCTGGTTGACAACGGCGATATATTGGATTGCGGTATCGATATCAATATTCAGCCGCCGGGAAAGGTAATCAAGAGCCTTTCGCTTCTTTCGGGCGGCGAGCAGTCATTCGTTGCCATAGCGCTGTATTTTGCAATACTCAATGTTACCCCTGCACCATTCTGCGTGTTTGACGAAATCGAGGCGGCACTGGATGATACAAACGTGTATCGTTTTGGCGAATATATGAAAAAATATATTGATAATACTCAGTTTATCGTTATCACTCACCGTCGTGGCACAATGGAAGCCGCAGATATACTTTACGGTGTCACTATGCAGGAAAAGGGTGTAACCGACTTCCTCAAAATTGACTTTAACCAAATCGAACTGAAAGGATTCAAGGCTGAATAATGGGTTTTTTTGAAAAATTAAAGCAGGGACTTACCAAAACAAAGGAAAGCATTGTCAAACAGGTGGATAACCTTTTCAAGGCTTTTGTTAAGGTAGACGAGGATTTTCTTGAAGAACTTGAGGAGCTTCTCATACTCGCGGATCTCGGTGTGGGTGTGGCGAGCGAAATAATTGATAAGCTTCGTGAAAAAATCAAGGACGAAAGACTGGAAGACAGCGAGCAGGTAAAATCTGCACTCAAAGAGATACTCGTTGAAAGCATAAGCGCGGAGGATAATTCTCTTAAACTGGATACCAAGCCTTCCACTGTTCTCGTAATAGGTGTAAACGGAGTAGGTAAGACTACTTCAATTGCAAAAATCGCTAATTGCCTCAGGCAAAGCGGTAAAAAGGTTCAGCTTGCTGCGGCGGATACCTTCCGCGCGGCAGCTATTGAACAGCTTGAGGTATGGGCAAACCGTGCCGGTGTGGACATTGTTAAGCAAAGTGAGGGCAGTGATCCCGCAGCGGTGGTGTTTGATGCAATTTCCTCAGCAAAGCATAACGGTACGGATGTTCTTGTTATAGATACTGCGGGACGTCTGCATAATAAAAAGAACCTGATGGATGAGCTTAACAAGATAAATCGCGTGATTGATCGTGAGCTTCCGGGGTGCTCCAGAGAGGTACTTTTAGTTCTGGATGCTACAACGGGTCAGAATGCTGTAAATCAGGCTAAGGAATTTAAAAATGCGGCTGATATAACCGGTATTGTACTCACCAAGCTGGACGGAACAGCCAAGGGCGGTATTGTTTTTTCAATAAAGAAAGAACTTGATATCCCCGTAAAATATATCGGCGTAGGTGAAAAAATGGAAGACCTTCAGCCTTTTGTTGCCACAGATTTTGTTAAAGCACTTTTTGACGACGAGGAATAGAGAATTATGAAATTGGTTATTTCATCAAGAAATCAGAAAAAAATCAAGGAACTCAGAAAAATATTTGCCGACAGCATTCCCGAAAACACTCCCGAGCTTCTTTCACTGGATGATATAGGCTTTGAGGGTGATGTTGAGGAAAACGGCACAACCTTTGAAGAAAATGCCATGATAAAGGCAAAGGCGATATATGATTTCTGCGGTCTGCCTGTGTTTGCGGACGACAGCGGAATATGTGCCAATGCATTAAACGGAGAACCCGGTATATACTCAGCAAGATATGCGGGCGAAGACAAGAATGACGAAAAGAATATTGATAAGCTTATTGAAAAGCTTACCGATAAATCCGATAAAAGCGGGTATTTTGTGTGCGTGGTTGCTTACATTGACAAAAACGGAAAACAGCATATTTTCCGCGGCGAGTGCCATGGTACAATAATTGATACGCGCATGGGTGAAAACGGTTTTGGATATGACCCTATATTTTACCTTGAAGAATATAAAAAGACCTTTGCACAGATAGATGCGGATTTGAAGAATAAAATCAGCCATCGAGCTGTGGCGATGGATAAGTTTACACAAAAAATAAAAAAGGAAACGGAAGAACAATGCTGACGAGTAAGCAAAGAGCAACTCTCCGCAGTATGGCAAACGGAATGGATACAATTTTCCAGCTCGGAAAAGGCGGAGTATGTGATAATTTTATAAAGCAGGTGGACGATGCCCTTACGGCACGCGAGCTTATAAAGCTTAGAATACTGGAAGCATCCATGTACAGCGCACGGGAGGCGGCAGAAGAAATAGCTCCTCTTGTTGGCGCTGAGGTGGTGCAGGTAATAGGAACAAAATTTGTCCTTTACCGTCAAAATAAAGAAAAACCGAAAATAGAGATTTAATTGCGTTTATGGTGGATTATGAAGAAAAGATTTTGTGTGGGGATTTTCGGCGGCAGCTTTAATCCGCCGCATCTGGGACATGTACGCGCGGCGAAAAGCTTTTGCGATGCTGCACAGCCGGATGTTCTTATGGTAATTCCTTCATTTATGCCACCGCATAAAGTGCTGGACGAGGTGGGAGCCGATAAGCGACTTGAAATGGCGCGACTTGCGTTCAGCGGTGTTTACGGCTGTGTCGAAATTTCCGATTGCGAAATAACACGCGGCGGAAAAAGCTATACACTGTACACCGTGCAGGAAATACTCGGCAAATACCCCGAGTGTGATATCGCGTTGTACGTTGGAAGCGATATGCTTATGAGCTTTGATACCTGGCACAAGGCTGAGGAATTGTTCCGTCTGTGCAGGCTGTATGTTATGCCGCGTTTTGACGACCGGGTATTGCTTGAACAAAAGGCGGAGCAATACCGAAAAGAATATAATGCTGAAATAGTTTTTATCGACGGACCGTTTTACGAAATATCCTCCACTCAACTGCGCAGAGCCGTCAAAGAAAATGACAAGCTTTTTTTGAACGAAAATCTGCCGGAGGATGTACTTTTGTACTTACAAAAAGAAAAGCTTTACTTGAAAGGATAAAAAGATGTTTTTAGCAGGCAAAATCAGAGAACGGATAAAAGCAGAACTTTCTCCGGAGCGTGTGCGTCACGTTTTTGCGGTTGAGGAGGAGGCTCAGGCTTTGTGTAAAGTTCTTGATTGTACTGAATATTATGAAGATCTGAGCTATGCCGCACTTCTTCATGACATAACAAAAGAGAAGAATTATCAAGAACAGTTGAAATTATGTGATAAATACGATATAATACTTTCGGATGAGCAGCGTCTGTCTCCAAAAACCATACATGCCATAACGGCTGCTGCGGTTGCAAAGAATGAATACGGAATGAAGTCCAATATATGTTCCGCTATCCGTCGCCACACCACGGGTCACCAGGAAATGAATTTGTTTGAAAAAATAATTTTCATTGCGGATTATATTGAGAAGACCCGCGAGGAAAGCGCATGTCGCATGGCGCGCGAGCAATTTTACAACGAAGTGGCTTGTGTGGATGATATAAAAAGTAGATATGTGGCACTTGACAGAGTTGTACTTTTGTCGTTGAGCCAGACAATAAAATACCTTGCTGAAAAGAATTTGTACATAAACGAAAATACATTCAAGGCAAGGAATCGTTTGTGTCTGATGCTTTACCCCGAAAAGAATAATTATCAGAAAAAGGATTGAACAGTATGATGAAAAACAGCAAAAAAACATCAAGAGCAAAAAAAACGTCCGATGTCAGTGCTTCTGTAAAAAACACAGCGGTGAAAAAGGGCAGTAAGAACAGACTTCCGCTTTACATCATACTTGGTGTTCTGACGTTTCTTTTGGCGGTAACCGTGGCAATAGGTGCTTTGTATGCAAGCAGCACGCCCAGCTTAGATGATGAAAATCCATTTGATAATCCTTCACCGGTTGTTAACCCGAATGCCGCGGAAGACGATAAAAATTCCGAAAAACAGGTATCTGCGGACGGAAGAAAACAGGAAATGTATAATCTGATGGTAGTCGGTAAAGACTATTGGTCAGGTTCAACCGACGTTATAATGATAGTTTCGGTCAACACTGCAAAAAATGACATCAGTGTCCTCCAGATACCGCGCGATTCAACTGTGGACTGCGGTGTGAACGAGAATCATGGCAAGCGTGTAAATGCAATTTACGCATATGCTCTCAGTGCACTGAAATCTGTTGCCGTAAATCCACAGAAAGAATACGACGACATCGCAATGGCGAAGGTCGCTCCAATGTATCTTTCTTCCATGAAAGATAACAAAACTGCCGAAAACCGTAAGTTCAACGATGAACTTCGCGGAAAAATGGCACTGGAATACTTGAAAGAAACCCTCAAAAGAACCTTCTGCATTGCTATCGACGGATATGTGATGGTTGATGTCGCCGGTTTCAGAGAAATAGTGGACGTACTGGGCGGAGTTGAAGTCGATGTGCCGCAGAACATGCACTATGATGATGATGAACAGAATCTCCATATCCACCTTAATAAGGGTGTACAGCTTCTTGACGGAAAAAAGGCAGAGGGCTTTGTCCGCTACCGCTATGGTTATGTTGACGGAGATATAGGTCGAGTTAACGCACAAAAAATATTCCTTTCCGCGCTTGCAAAAAAAGTTATGTCCTTCTCGACGATTACCAAGATACAGCCTCTTGTGGAAACCTGCTTTGAGTACACCACAACAAATCTGACTACCACTGATATTATCGGTTATGCAAAAATTCTTCTTGGTATGGATTTGTCAAATATCAAGTTTTATACAGCACCGGGCGAAGCATACCAGACCTCTTCCGGAGCATGGTATTACAGCCTTTATACCGACGAAAATATTCAAATTATAAATGACCATTTCAACGATTACGACCGAATTGTAACTGCTGAGGATATTACTCTCAGACAGGTGGTAAAGAACTATAACATCAGCTACAATAACCAGGGAATAAGTGCTGAGGAAATAGAGAATTCCGAGCTTAATCTTACAAAATCTGATGTTACCTATAACCCCGTGCCCGGCTCGGGTGATTCGTCGGGAGTAAGTACACCTGTTAAGCGTGAAGAGGATGACAATGACAGCGTAGAGGTTTCGGCTGAGGTGAAAGATGACGAAACCGACGATAATGCCGAATCCTCACCCGCTATCGGCGAGAATGAGGACGATGGTGAAAATGAACAAAACGACGCCGATTCCCAACTTGAGAACAAATCGGACGAAGCGTCAGGAAGTGATGCGGACGACTCATCTTTGATTGATGTGACTGTTTCAGAAGAAAATTCCGCGGACGAAAAATACGATGAAGAACCCGATGACAAGACGGCAGATTCTTCTGATAATACTGAAGAAAAAAACGAGACATCTGAAACTGTTCCGGATGATGACCAAAAAACAGAAGCCTCAGAAGATACAGCCACTAAGAATGACGGCAGTGTCGAGTCTGACGATACCGAAGAAAATCAAAATGAAGATAAAACTTCTGTAACCGAAACTCCGGAAGCAAGTGATATTTCCGATGAAAACCAAGAAACTGACGGTGAAGATGACGTTGAAAAAATTCCCGAAACAGATGAACAATAGTAATAAGGAGTATTCATATGACCGAAAACATAAACATTAACGAAGAAGAAGTAGTGGAAATTGCGTCTACCACTGATGAAAACGATATTTCTCCCGCCGAGGTGGAAGCCACAGCGCGTAAAATAGCACAGATTCTTTACAGCAAAAAGGCGCACGATATACAGCTTTTATGCGTGAACCGACAAACTGTTCTGGCTGACTATTTTGTTATTGCACATGGTACATCCAACACACAGGTAAAGGCTCTCAGCGATGAGGTCGTTTATCAGTTGGGTCTAGAGGGCATTGAATGTCTGCGTACTGAGGGATATGACAGTGCGAGCTGGATACTGCTTGATTTCGGCTCCATAATAGTGCATGTTTTTCAGAAAGATACCCGTGATTATTTTAAGCTGGAAAAGCTCTGGGCAGATGCAGATAAGGTGGAACTTGAGCTCAATCTCAAAAGTGAATAATCAAAGTGTTGCCTGCGGCGGAGTGTGAAAACATGAGCCGCGGCAGTGTTTTCTGCGGATATTTTTACCTAATGTGTATTAATGCGTTTTGAAAAGAGATGGATTTTATGGAAAGTATAAATAAAAGTGACAGTATTGCTCCAAAGGCAGTGCTTGTAAGCGTAATTCTTGCAGGTGACTCTCACGTCGAATGTGATAAATCTCTGGATGAACTGGAGGAGCTTTTGAAAACCGCAGGCGGTGAGACCTTTGCACGCATGATCCAGCTTAAGGATAAGCCCGAGCCGGATACCTATATCGGAAGCGGAAAGCTTAGTGAGTTGGACGAGCTTTGCTGTAATAATGAAATAAATCTTGTGGTTTTTGATGCAGAGCTTGCACCGTCACAGATAAGAAATATAGAAAATGCTCTCCATAATGTCAGCGTGATTGACAGAACTATGCTGATACTTGATATATTCGCCTCTCACGCCGTAACGCGCGAGGGAATTTTGCAGGTTGAGATAGCACATCTGAAATACACCGCTCCAAGACTTGTCGGTAAAGGTAAAGAACTTTCAAGATTGGGCGGCGGAATTGGTACACGCGGACCGGGCGAATCAAAGCTTGAAACAGACAGACGCCATATAAAACGCCGGATAACCACACTTGAAGAAGAACTCAGAGAGCTTGAAAAGAACAGAATTACTCAGCATTCAAAACGCAAAAAGAGCGGAATTACCTCTATTGCCGTTGCGGGATATACCAATGCGGGAAAGTCTACACTTATGAATTATATCACAGGCGCGGGTATCCTTGCTGAAGATAAACTTTTTGCAACACTTGATCCCACCACCAGAAAATATGTACTTCCAACTGCAGGTGAGGTCCTCATTACTGATACCGTAGGTTTTATAAATAATCTTCCTCACCATCTTGTGAAAGCTTTTAAATCTACGCTTGATGAGGTGGCATATGCCGATATAATTCTCCTGGTAAGCGATGCCTCCGATCCCGAGGTTGATATGAAACTGGATGTGTGCCGCAGACTTATTGATTCGTTGCTGTCCGAACGCGGTGAACCTTCAAAGCCCATAATATATGTATTCAATAAATGCGACAAGGTGGTTCCCGGCACGCTTGAGCCATTTGATGCTCCGGTTGCGGACAGTGTATATATTTCCGCAAAAACGGGTGAGGGATGCGATGACTTGATCGAAAAAATAGAAAGTATACTCTCTTCGGTGAAAAGACCGCTGACACTGTTCTTCCCTCATTCTATGGCCGGAAACGAAGCAACTGTACGCCGTTCTTGTACCGTTACCGATGTGGAATATACGGCAGAAGGCATTATAATGAAAGTCATTGCCGATGATAAAATAACAGGCAAGTATAAGGATTTTATTAAGTATGATAATTGAAAGTTACCGTACCGTGGCTAAAGAAGCCAAGGATGAATTTACCGAAAAAAAGTCGGTTTTTATAGGTCATGCAAAGCCTATTGAAACCGAAGACCAGGCACTCGAATATATCCGTGAGCTCAACGAGTTTTATAAGGGTGCGGCGCATAATTGCTACGCATATGTGAATAAAGAGGGTAATGTGGTTCGTTTCAGCGACAACGGTGAGCCTCAGGGGACGGCGGGCATGCCAATATTGGAAGTTATAAAGCGTGAAGAACTTTGCGGTATAGTCATAGTGGTCACCCGATTTTTCGGAGGCATTCTTCTGGGCGCGGGCGGTTTGGTTCGCGCATATTCCAAAGCAGCAAAAATTGCCGTTGACGCGGCGGGAATAACTACATTTTGTCCTTTTACCTGTTTTAAAATATCTATTGATTATACTATGTACAATAAGCTCATGCATGATTTTGAAAAATACCGTGTGCGATGCACCGATTCTGTTTTTGACAGTAACATAACTCTCACACTGCTTGTACGTTCTGACCGTTTTGATTCGTACAAGGAATACTTAAAGGATATTTCGGGTGGTAAGCAGGAGATAACAGATATAACGACCGTATACGACAATGAGGAAATGTAAAGTTTAAATTTTGGTAATCGGCGGTACATTTTCGAATGTTACAATGTAGACAATGACATATTCCGATATTGGTTCGGATATTATTGGATATTAGGAGGTTCAAAATGAAAAAACGTGTACTTACGGCTGTTTTGTCACTGCTTTTGCTTTTTCTTTTTTCCTGCGAAAGGCCGATTCAGGACCCTGTACCCGTAAAGCCTGATGATAATGTGGAATCCCAGGACAATAAAACCGATAACGACCCTACGAATCCTTATAATGCAGAAGATATAAAAGCTTTTATACAGGAGAAGTATGCTATTGCAAAAGAAGCATATTTTTGGTTTGAGGTGAATAGCCTTCCTCCCGCAGAGCATGGAGTAGATATAAACAGTATAAAGGAAATTGACGGCCTTTATTATTATAAGGTCGGACATGATACCATAAAGAGTCTGTCCGATTTGGAAAGCTACCTCAAAAGTATTTTTTCCGACGAAATTACAGCCCGCCTGATGGAAGAGGGTAAAGAAAAGTACATCGATGTAGAAGGAGAGCTTTGGGCGGTGGATGCACAGCGCGGAACCGATATTTCTGTGGGCAACGTTATATTTACCTTGCAAAAAAAAGGTGACAATAAGGTGGTATATTCCGCCCACGTGGAGGAGCTTGACCTTGAAACACTGGAGACTGTGGGTATGAAGGTGTATGATTACGTTTACGAAAAAACTCCCGCGGGATGGCGATGGACTGAGTTTGATATTTATGAATGATAAAAAGATGTAAAGAATTCATAGTGGTTCTTTACATCTTTTTCTTGACAATTTGTATGATTTGGTGTATAATCAAATTAATACAAAATAAACTTAATGAAATTTGGAGTATATAACATGGCACATAAACTTCCCGAAATTGTAAATTCCGGAATAATACCCATCGACCATTTTCCTACACGCATGCAGTGCTTTATTTTCCGCAACTGGGAAATAATTTCTCCCAAGGTGATTGGTGAGGTGCTGGGATGCGATGAAAAAACTGTTTTGGCACTTGCAGAAGAAATGGGGCTTGCCGTACCGCCTAAGGTTGAAAAAGAATGGCTTACCAAGGGATACATAACCATTATCCGTGCCAACTGGCATCTTTGTTCTCACGAACAGCTTGCATATATGCTCGGCTGGACTACCGAAAAGCTGGCATATATCTTGCGTGAGGATGACTTTTTGTATGTAAAAATAGGCTACACCAAGCCTCAACTTCCCGAACTTCGTTACGAGCCTCTTACCGAACAGCAGAAGAAGCAGACTGCACATATACGCACAATAGTCGAAAACGCAAGAAGGAACATCCCTCACGATGCTGCCAAGCCCTTTGATTTTATCCCGCGTTTTATCGAAGCAGCAGAGCAGGCAGGTGAGCCTGCAAAAATCAAAAACGCGCAGTTCAATGACCGTATTGTGTATTCTTACTGTGCTCTTTACGGCGATACCTTTGCGGATAAAGAGCTTCTTGACGCCTCTTTTCCCGATGAACTTCTCATGGCATATAAGGCACTTGGCATAAACGGTGTGTGGACTCAGGCGGTGCTTTACACGCTTACACCGTATCCGTTTGACGAAAAGATGTCCGAGGGATATGAGACACGTCTTAAATACATGCGTTATCTTGTAGATAAGCTTAAAAAATATGACATAAAGCTGTTTTTGTATCTTAATGAGCCTCGCGCAATGCCTCTTTCGTTCTTCGAAAAATATCCCGATTTAAAGGGTCATGTGAATGAAGAAACCGGATATGCCAGCCTTTGCGTATCAACCAAACCGGTTCAGGAATACCTGTATAACGCTTCCAGATTTTTGTGCAGTAATGTTCCCGGCTTGGGCGGTATTTTCACCATAACCGCCAGTGAAAACCAGACAAACTGTTACAGCCACGGCTATGACAGCGGATGCAATTGCCCCCGCTGCTCAAAGCGCAGTCCCAGTGAGGTTATAGCGGATACAAACAGATTCCTTTATGAGGGCGCAAAATCCGTTGACCCTGACTTCACATTTATCGCTTGGAATTGGGCATGGCATAAATACAGCGAGCAGGAGTGCTTTGATACTATCGAAAAACTGCCCGAGGGTATAATTCCCATGTCGGTAAGCGAGGAAAGAGTAGAGAAGACTGTCGGCGGTGTGGATGTTTTTGTGCGCGACTATTCCATTTCTGTCGAAGGTCCCGGAAGATATGCGCGTGCCGTATGGGATAAAGCACATACCACGGGACATAAGGCGTATGCCAAGCTTCAGCTTGGCGATACATGGGAAATGGCAACCGCCATGTGCATTCCCGCTTTTGAAAAAATTTACAGACATCTTTGTCGCCTGACCGCCGAGTGCAGTATAGACGGTGCACTCCTGGGTTGGACCCTCGGAGGATTTCCTTCGCCCGCGTTAAAGCTTGCACAGGGATTCTTTGAAAAGAGCGACACCCCTCCGACACTTGATGAGCTTTACACAAAGATGTTCCCGGGGGCGGATATCCCCGCGCTTTCAGAGGCTTTCCATGTTCTTAGTGAGGCGTTTGACGAATTCCCGTTCCATGTGGATGTTATATATAACGCTCCTCAGCTTTACGGCAGTTCAAATCTCCTTTATACCGAAAAAACCGGATACCCCGCTACAATGGTAGGCTATCCGTATGACGACCTTGATAAATGGCGTTCCGTTTACCCTCGCGATGTGTTTATTTCCCAGTTCAAAAAGCTTTCCGACGGATGGCATGAGGGAACGTTGCTGCTGGAAAAAGCGGCAGAGGGTACAAATGATAAAGTGCTTATTTCCCTTGTGCGTTGTACAAAGGTAATAGACTGCCACTATCGCTCGGTTTACAATCAGAGTGTGTTTGTGGATAAGCGTGACTGCGGAGAAATAGATATCGGAATTGCAAAAGACGAAATGCGCCTTGCTGCAGAAATGCTCGTTCATATGTCCGAAGACCCGACTGTTGGCTATGAATCTTCAAACCACTATTTCTTCACCAAAAATACCCTGTTGGAAAAAATACTTAATTGCGACTACATAATAAACAAATACGAATAAAATTTAAAATATGCTTTGCTGTCATGCAAGGCATATTTTTTTGTTATTGGCATAAAATATTCCCAAACAGAAAGAGAGGTTTTATTATGTGCGAAAACAGATTTTATATTTGCCGTCATTGCGGTAATATAATGGGCCTCATCGAAGATTCGGGTGTGGCTGTTGAGTGTTGTGGAGAGCCGATGGAACAGCTTGAAGCTTCAAAAAACGAGAGCGGCAAAGAAAAGCATATGCCTGTTGTGAACATTTCCGGTGATACCGTTGCGGTGGATGTCGGAAGCATTGCCCATCCAATGGAAAACGACCATAGCATTGAGTGGGTGTATCTGCAAACCGACCGCGGTGGTCACAGAAAATGTCTGTATGCAGGTGATGAGCCGCGTGTCCGGTTTGTTCTGAGCGAAGAAAAGCCCGAGGCTGTATACGCTTACTGCAACAATCACGGTATGTGGATGAAGGAAATATAAAACAAAATGAGCTGTAAAAAACGGTTTTGTTTTTACAGCTCATTTTTCAATAAAAATCAGTCGTTAACTATTTCAGCTTCGGGAGCATTCTTTTTGACACTTTCAATTCCGTTGAGACATCCGGCTTTGGAAGTGTAGCCTTCGGAAGTGGCAATTACTTCGCCGTTCTTAGCTTTCAGACGGAATCTGAATTCTCCTGCTTTGTCAGCGTAAACTTCAAACTTGGGATGCTTTACTTTTTCAAAGTTTTCAACGGTCTGATCCTCAATTTCGCCAACACAGTTGTTTTTAACACTTTTAACACCGTTGATACAAGCCGCTTCGGTAGTGTACACCTCGGAAGTGGCAATGGTTTCGCCGTTGCCGGATTTGAGATCGAATTTGAATCCGGTGGCGGTATTTTTGATAACAAATTTACCCATGATAAAATCCTCCTAAAATATACTTTTTATAATAATAAACGAAAGATATTAACAGAGAATTAAAAAAAATAGAGAAATTGATAAATTTAAGTTTGAGTTTGTCGGGTTTTGCACTTGATAAAGCAACAAAATTATGCTATAATTACTATATATGGAATTCTAGCGACAGGAGCAGTGAAAATGTCAGAATATAAAATTGTTGCAAGTGACCTTGACGGGACATTGCTGAATAGTAAATCCGAAATAACCAAAGAAAATATAGATGCCATAAACAAGCTCTGCCAAAAAGGCATTTTCTTTGTGCCCTCTACGGGACGAACCCTTTCGGAAATTCCGTCTGATATAAAAAATCTTTCTTGCATTCGTTATTTTATTTATGCCAACGGAGCGGCAGTTTTGGATCGTACAACAGGCAACAGAGTTCTTAATTGCATAAGCGATAAGGACGGGAGATATATTTTTGATATTCTCAAATCCTTCGAAGCTCATGTTTCGTTCCGCACAGATGGCCAATGCTATGTGGATTCAAGGTTTCAGAATGATGCCGATTTTGAATACTATAATGTTTGTGAGGCACATCGGGTTGTGGTGCGCAATTTTGCGGAATACTCCGATGACTTTGAAAATATCAGCCAAAACGCAGATGATATCGAAGTCATTTCTGCATTTTTTCACAGCTATCAAGACAAAATAAAATGCAGAGAACTTATAGAGAAAAACAGTGCGCTCAAAGCGGTTGAAGTAAGCGAATATAATCTTGAAATAATAAATACCGATGCAGGCAAGGGGAATGCTTTGGGTATTCTTTCGGAAATGACCGGCGTGCCGTGTGAGCGTATAATAAGTATCGGAGACAGTGATAATGACAGCAGTATTATAAAAGCGGCGGGATTGGGGCTTGCGGTTTCCAACAGTTGTGAAGAACTCAAAATAATCGCTGATGAAATTATCTGTTCTAACGATGAACACGTGGTAGAATATGTGCTGAAGCATTATGCATGAGATAAGGAGACAGTATGAAAGTATCGCTACATAACCTTACAAAAAGCTTTCCCTCACGCAATAAAAAGGATAAGTCCGTGGTTGTTGCGGTGAATAATTTCAATTTTGAAATTCCCGATGGCAAGCTTGTTGGGCTTTTGGGACCGTCAGGTTGCGGGAAGAGCACAACTCTGAATCTTATATGCGGACTCCTCAAGCCGACATCGGGTAAAATCTTTTTCGGTGATGACGATGTTACATCGCTTGAACCGGAAAACAGGGGAGTGGGTATGGTTTTTCAAAATTACGCTCTTTATCCTCACATGAGCGTTTTGCAGAACATTACCTTTCCGCTGGGCAATCTAAAAGGAAAAGAAAAGCTCACCAAAGCGCAGATGCTGGAAAAGGCACATAGAATTGCAAAGCTTGTGCAAATAGATGAGCTTTTGGAACGCAAGCCGTCTCAGCTTTCCGGCGGTCAGCAACAGCGCGTTGCGATAGCACGTGCACTGATAAAAATGCCACGTGTGCTTCTTTTGGATGAACCGCTCTCAAATCTGGACGCCCGTCTCAGACTCCGGACACGAGAGGAAATAAGCAGAATACAAAAAGAAACGGGCATAACAACAATTTTCGTAACGCACGACCAGGAAGAAGCAATGAGTATTTCCGATATGATTGTTGTTATGAAAGAGGGAGTTGTTCAGCAGATAGGAGCACCGCAGGAGGTTTATGATAATCCTGTAAATCTTTTCGTAGCGCAGTTCCTGGGCACTCCGCCAATCAGTATTTTTGATGGTGCGGTCAGAAATAAAAAACTGTATATCGGTGATGATGCGGTAATGGATGCAGGTAATCTTCCGGATTGTGACGTTAATGTCGGAATACGGCCTGAAGGCTATATTCTCAAAAACGATGGTGCAATGAAATGCAAGCTTCGCAAGGTTGAGGTTATGGGACGTGATATAAGTGTGGTTTCCTGCCATCCGTCCTGCCATAATGAGGTTATACGCTCTATAATTGCTTCGGACAATATTTCTGAGCTGGTGGGCGAAAATGTATGCTTTGATATAAAACCGTCCAAGATTTTTCTGTTTGACAAGATTACAGGACGCAGAATACGTGTTGAAAATGTATAGCGGGGGCGGATTATGGAAAATAAGAATTTAAAAGCCTGGCTGTATCTTATACCCGCGGTTCTGTTTCTTGCCGCATTCATGGTATATCCGCTTATAGACGTGTTTGTATACTCCTTTGAAGAGGGCTACAATTCCGCTTCCCAGACGTTTTTCGGAGTAGGTACGTATAACTATTCTTATGTGTTGCGTGACCCGTATTTTTTGCAGGCGGTGCAGAATACCATAATACTGGTTATAATAACCGTTCCCGTTTCCACCGCTCTTGCACTTCTTATTTCTGTTGGGCTGAGTTCAATCAAGCCGCTCAGGAATCTTTTTCAGACAGTCTATTTTCTTCCGTATGTGACCAATACACTGGCGGTAGGCTTGGTTTTTATGATACTTTTCAAAAAAACGCCCTACACCGACGGACTTGTAAACCTTATACTGAAATTCTTGGGTACAAATCCCATTGACTTTATTGACGGACCATACTGGGCAAAAATGTTTGTTCTGTGCTTTTACACTGTCTGGGTGGTATTGCCGTTTAAAATTCTCATTCTTACAAGTGCTCTCGCTTCCGTTAACAAAGACTATTACAGCGCTGCACGTGTGGACGGAACACCGAAAATCAGAATATTTACAAAAATCACACTGCCAATGATTTCACCAATGCTGTTTTATCTTATTATTACAGGCTTTATCGGAGCATTCAAGGCGTACAGCGATGCGGTTGCGCTTTTTGGTACCGATCTCAATGCATCGCAAATGAACACCATAGTTGGCTATGTATATGATATGCTTTACGGTGACAGCGGCGGTTATCCTTCATATGCTTCTGCGGCGGCGATAATACTTTTTGCTATTGTTCTGACAATCACCTGCATAAATCTCATAGTCAGCAAAAAGCACGTTCACTATTGAGAGGGAAAGTGTATGCATAATAATATGAATTACAATTCTATACAAAAAACCACAAATCTGAGAAAAACGGCTTTTAATATAGTTGTATATACGCTTCTGAGCATATGGGCAATGTTGGTGCTTTTTCCGTTTTACTGGATGGTGCTTACTTCGGTGAAGGGCTATGGAGCATATAACTCGGAATATATTCCGCAGTTTTTCACTCTTTCTCCTACACTCGAAAATTATTATCAGGCATTCGGCGCGGTACCGTTGGCAAAATATTTTGTCAACACCCTTGTTTTCACGGTACTTACCACGACTATCATGCTGGTAGTGATAATACCTGCCGCTTTCGCCTTTGCCAGACTTCAGTTCAGAGGAAAAAATCTTGTATTCACATTGTTCCTGTCGCTGATGATGATACCGAATGAGCTTGTCGTCATAACAAATTTTGTTACTATAACCAACCTCGAACTCAGAAATACTTTTACAGGACTTATCCTTCCGTCCGTGACATCTGTTTTCTACATTTATCTTCTGAAAGAAAACTTCGCACAGATCCCCGATGAACTGTATTACGCTGCCAAGGTGGACGGCACTTCGGATATGAAATATCTTTTAAGGGTCATGATGCCCATCTGCCGACCTACCATTGTTACCGTCACTATTCTGAAAGTAATAGAGTGCTGGAACTCATATGTGTGGCCGAGACTTATAACCGATAATCCTGATTACTATCTTGTTTCCAACGGTATACAGGAAATACGGGAAAATGGCTTCGGACGTGAAAATATTCCTGCTATGATGGCGGCAGTGGTGGTAATATCCGTACCGCTTATAATACTGTTTCTTATATTCCGCAGGAAAATAATGGAGGGCGTAGCGAGAGGGGGCACCAAAGGATGAAAAAACTCTTTTTCACACTTGTCGTTGTGCTTGTTGCGCTTGCAATGCAGGGATGTCACGGCTCGCGTGAGCAAAATGAATTTGAAATCCCACAGGAATTTGACAGCGCAAAGAATTACGAAATTACCTTTTGGGCAAAGAATGACACTAATATAAATCAGGTCAGAATTTACGAAAAGGCAATTTCCGATTTTGAAGCACTCTACCCAAATATTAAAGTAAATCTCCGCCTTTACACCGACTACGGAAGAATATATAATGATGTTATAACCAATATGTCCACAGGCACTACGCCTAATGTATGTATAACCTATCCGGACCATATTGCAACCTACCTTACGGGAGACAATGTGGTTGTTCCGCTTGATACGCTTTTGGTGCACGATAAGTATGGGCTGGGCGGAAGTGAGGTGAAATTTGATTCTCCTGCAAAAGATGAAATTGTCTCTAAATTTCTCAATGAGTGTTCTTTTGACGGAAATCTTTATGCTTTGCCGTTCATGCGCTCTACGGAGGCGTGCTACGTAAATAAAACTTATGTGGAAAAGTTGGGCTACATTCTCCCCGAGACACTTACCTGGGATTTTGTGTGGGAGGTGTCCCGCGCGGCGACTGAAAAGGACGTGAACGGTAACTTTGCCGTTAATTCGCAAAAGGTTATGCTGCCCTTCATATACAAATCCACCGACAATATGATGATCCAGATGCTGGCTCAGAAAAATGCAGGGTACTCCACGGACAGGGGCGAGGTGCTGGTTTTTAACGACACCGTAAGCATGTTTCTGAAAACTATTGCGTTCAATGTAAAGAAAGGCGCTTTTTCCACTTTTAAAATCTCGGGCTATCCCGCTAATTTCCTCAATGCAGGACAGTGTATTTTTGCGATAGATTCCACTGCCGGCGCCACCTGGATGGGAAGCGACGCACCCCTTTGCGATATAAGTGAGGAAAATCTTGTGCAGTTTGAAACCGAGGTTATGATGATACCTCAATTTGACCCGGATAATCCCTGCATGATCTCTCAGGGCCCCTCTGTGTGCGTGTTCAACAAGGATGACCCGCAGGAGGTGCTTGCCTCCTGGCTGTTCACTCAATATCTTCTCACAAATGACGTTCAAATATCATATTCCTGTACCGAGGGATACGTGCCCGTGACGTTGAAAGCACAGAAATCCGATGAATATAAGATGTATTTGTCGCAGATAGGACAGGATAACAATGAACACTATGAGCTCAAGATAAAGGCGGCACAGCTGCTCCTTGATAACACCGATAACACATTTGTAACTCCGGTGTTCAACGGTTCTGCTTCATTACGTGATGCGGCAGGCCAAATGATAGAAAATGTAACAAAATCAATCAGACGTAATCAGACGGTTGATGATGATTACATTGAAAAGCTTTATGAGGATATGATTTCCTTGCATCATCTTGACCGCATAGATACAACAGGTGCTCCGTCAGGAAAAGCGGATTTAGGTAAGCTGCCCGTGACTTCTGTTGCTCTTGTATTCTTGCTGGGCGCGGCATGGCTGTTTATTGCGGTTTATTATGTTGCCGATATCCTCAAAAGTCGCAAAAAATAGCGGCGTACTATTGACTTATTGTTAATTTTGTGTATAATATTAATGTAAACCAAATATTTCACTAAAGTGGAGGTAAATGAAAATGAAGAAAATTTTAGCATTGATTCTTGTTGTTGTACTTGCACTTGCTGTTGCAGGATGCACTCAGCCCGCAGATGTTGTTGAAGACGGAAACGAGGCTGTTGTTGGCGAAAATGTTTCCGATGAAAACAACGCTGAAGCAAACCTTGATAACGAGACCGATTTTTCCGCTCTTATGGGTGGAGAAACCGCTGATGAACCTGCTGTTATGAGTTATGCTGAGTACATAGCGGCACCTGTTGACGCTCCCGTTGTTGTTGAAACCTATGTTCAGGCTACCCAGTCCTGGTGGGATAACAAAATAACCGCTTACACCCAGAACGAAGAGGGCGCATATTTCATTTATGAAATGGCATGCTCCGAAGAAGATGCCGCAAAGCTGGTTCCCGGAACAAAAATCCGCGTTACAGGTTATAAGGCAATCTGGGCAGGTGAGGTTGAAATCGTAGATGCAACCTTTGAAATTCTTGAAGGCAGCTTTGTTGCACAGCCTCTTGACGTTACCGCACTTCTCGGCACCGAAGAACTTGTAAACGAGCAGAATAAGATGGTTTCCTTTAAGGGTATGACCATCGATTCTATCGAATACAAGAACGGCGAGCCCGGTGACGATATCTATGTTACCGTTTCCAAAGACGGCGCTTCTTACAGCTTCTGCGTAGAGGTTTACCTCACAGGAACCGAAACCGATGTTTATAAAGCTGTTCAGGCGCTGAATGCAGGCGATGTTGTTGATATCGACGGATTCCTTTACTGGTATGAAGGCGTTAACACCCACATTACCGCAGTTACCGTTGCTGCGTAATAAAAGGTTTTAATTAAAAAAGGCTGTGAAAACTAAAATTTGGTTTTCACGGCCTTTTTGTGATTAAGTCACGGAAATAATTTGTGAAATTGCATATAATAAACTCACAAAATAAAATTCAATCATGAAAGGAAAAATATTATGTCAGTACTCAATATAACCAAAGAAAATTTCGATAAAGAAGTAATCGCAAGTCCCAAGCCGGTTCTTATAGATTTTTGGGCACCCTGGTGTGGACCCTGCCGTATGGTTTCGCCGATAGTGGATGAGATAGCCGACGAAAATACCGATATACTTGTGGGTAAGATAAATGTTGATGAACAGCCTGAACTTGCACAGGAATTCGGCGTAATGAGTATCCCCATGCTGGTGGTAATGAAGGACGGAAAAATTGTAAACAAGTCTGTCGGAGCGCGTCCGAAACAGCAGATACTTGAGCTTCTGAAATAATTATTCCGCCAGATTACGCAGCTTTTGTTTATCAACAACTGTAATGCCCTTGCGGCTCAATTCAACTATACCGTCAGAGGAAAACTGCTTTAACATTCTGGATACTGCCTCACGGGCGGAGCCCATGTATTTGGCAATCTGCTCGTGAGTCAGTTTTATCATATCGGAATTGTTTTTTGCGATTTCGTCCACAATAAAAACAGCAAGCCTTTTTTCAAGACTCATGAACATTATTTGCTGAAACGCCCACATTGCATCCGAAAAGGCACTTACGGCGCTTTCCAATGCAAATATCTTTGCGGACGGTACACGCTCGCATATGTCGGCAAAGGCACATCCGCCTATTACATGGCATTCGCTGTCCTCCTCGGCAGTGACAAAAACGTCAAATGTGATGCTTTGCAGGACACAGGAAGCGGAAAGAATGCAGATTTCGCCTGCAAAAAGACGGTACAAAGTTATTTCTTTCCCTTCGTCTGACAGCATATATATTCTGAGGCAACCGCTTTTTATGATTATTACACCTGTGCATTCATTTCCGTCGTGAATCGTTTTTCCTTTTGGAAAAACGAATGGTGCGGAGCTTCTGCAAAGAGTTTCCTTGTCAGCGTCGTTAAGCTCTTTCCAGAAGGGAAGATGTTCGCTGTAAAGCTGTTGGTGAGCAAAGACCTTCTCCATTTCTATCTCCTTTTGGGTATTGTTGTTTAAATTGATTTTTTGTTTTAATTATACCAGTAAATATCAAAAAAATCAAGATGTTCAATTGCGAAAAATATATTGACATTTTGGAAAAATGATGTATAATATAGTAGTGTAGATTTGACATTGGAGGTAATACTATGAAATATGTATGCGACGTATGTGGTTGGGAATATGACGAAGAAGTGGGCGATTCCGAGTACGGAATAGAAGCCGGTACAAAGTTTGAAGAATTGCCGGACGATTTTGAATGCCCGTTGTGTGGTGTTCCCAAAAGCGAATTTTCTGAAATAGAGTGAGAGGTGCAATATGAAAGAGAATTATACTGTCTGCAATTGCAAGAAGGTAACTTATAATGATATTGCCGATGCATTGCACAGCAATTCAAAATTCGAGGGCGTTCTTGAAGCATTTGAGGACGTACAGAAAATAACACATTGTTCCACGGGATGCGGCGGATGCCATCAGAAAGTTTTGGATATAATTTCCGAAATAATGATGGGCGCGTCACAAGCGTAACCCAAGAAATCGGCTTAGAGTGTTCTCCGAGCCGATATTTTTTGAATTTTGGTGACTTTGTCGCGTTATTTATACAGAAAATGTGTTATAATATATACATAAACAAGAAACTTTAAGGAGTACAATAATGAAGATTACGAACGATATAAAATATATTGGCGTAAATGACCATGCTGTTGATCTTTTTGAGGGTCAATACGTGGTTCCAAACGGTATGTCGTACAACTCATACGTCATTGTGGATGAAAAAATTGCTATTATGGATACCGTTGACGGCAGATTCGGTCATGAATGGTTGGATAATATTGAGAATACCTTGAGCGGAAAAAAGCCGGATTATCTTATAGTTCAACATATGGAGCCGGACCATTCTGCAAATATCCATAATTTTATGAAAGCTTATCCCGATGCCGTAATTGTTTCCTCTGCAAAGGCTTTTAATATGATGCAGGGCTTTTTCGGCACTGATTTTTCGGACAGACGTATTGTTGTGGGTGAGGGGGACACTCTTTCTCTCGGAAAGCATGTGCTTACCTTTGTTACGGCACCCATGGTTCACTGGCCTGAAGTAATAGTTACCTATGACAGCACGGATAAAGTTCTCTTTTCTGCAGACGGTTTTGGAAAATTCGGTGCGCTTGACGTTTCTGAGCCTTGGGCGGATGAGGCACGCAGATATTATATCGGAATTGTCGGAAAGTACGGCTCGCAGGTTCAGAGCCTTTTAAAGAAAGCCGCAGGGCTTGATATAAGCATTATTTGTCCGCTTCACGGTCCTGTGCTCAGCGAAAATTTGGGATACTATTTAAATCTCTACAACATCTGGTCGAGCTACGAGGCGGAAAACGATGGTATTGTAATTGCCTATACCTCTGTTTACGGTAACACAAAAAAGGCAGTTATGCTGCTTGCCGAAAAGCTTGAAGAAAAAGGATGCCCCCGCGTGATAGTCCATGATTTGGCAAGATGCGACATTTCCAAAGCAGTAGAAGATGCATTCCGCTACGATAAGCTTGTGCTTGCTACCACCACATATAATTCCGAGATATTCCCGTTTATGCGTGAGTTTATCAATCATCTCACGGAACGTAATTTCTCCAACAGAACCGTTGCTCTGATTGAAAACGGAAGTTGGGCGCCCAATGCCGCTAAGGTGATGAAGAGCATGCTTGAAAAGTCTAAAAACATTACCTTTGCCGATAATGCGGTAAAAATAATGTCGGCGCTTAACGAGGAAAGCTCAAAACAGCTTTCTGCTCTTGCTGAGGAGCTCTGCAAAGAATATCTTGCAAAGCAGGATTCTACCGCAAACAAAAACGACCTGACCGCCCTTTTCAATATCGGTTACGGACTTTACGTTGTAACTTCCAATGACGGTAAAAAGGATAATGGTCTCATTGTCAACACTGTTACGCAGGTTACGAATACACCTAACCGCATAGCGGTAACCATTAATAAGGAAAATTACTCCCACCATATAATAAAGCAGACCGGAAAAATGAATATTAACTGCCTTTCCACCGATGCACCTTTCTCGGTGTTTGAAACCTTTGGGTTCCAAAGCGGCAGAAATGTAGATAAGTTTGATGGTGTTGAAATACTCCGTTCGGATAACGGACTTGTTTTCCTCACCAGACATATCAATTCCTTCATGTCTCTTAAAGTAGAACAGTACGTTGATCTTGATACTCACGGAATGTTTATATGCTCCGTTACGGAAGCCCGTGTGATAACCAATGCAGAAACCATGACATACACCTACTATTACAATAATGTGAAGCCCAAGCCGGAAACTGAAGGTAAAAAAGGCTACGTTTGTAAAATATGCGGATATGTCTATGAAGGGGATAATCTGCCGGACGATTTTGTTTGCCCCCTTTGCAAACACGGAGCGGCGGATTTTGAACCTATTGCCTGAGTGTCTTAAGAGGTGAGCGGTATGCGAATGGTTCTTTTGACGGCTCTCGGAGTCGGCGGAGCCACTGTTGTGGGCTCTGTGATAGGATTTATTTTCAAAAAAATTTCACATAAATTTTCAGATATAGTTCTCTCTTTTGCGGCGGGTGTAATGCTTGCCGCAGCTGTGCTGGGGCTTGTATTACCTTCTGTTGAATACGGCGGTAAATACGGTCTTATAGTTACTGTGGTCGGGATTTTTGCAGGAGGCTTGTGCCTTAATCTTATTGATAAGCTGGTTCCCCATCTCCATAAGCTTATGGGAGCTGATACCGAAGCACATAATAATGCCAATATAAATAAGGTGCTTCTTTTCGTTACGGCTATTGCAATACATAATCTCCCGGAGGGTATCGCCGCAGGCGTGGGATTTGGTTCGGGTAATGCTTCCGAGGCATTGCTTATCGCGGGCGGTATTGCATTGCAGAATATCCCCGAGGGTATGGTTATAATCGGCCCCATGCTTGCCGCAGGAATACCTCCCGTACGCACATTTTTATGCGCGGCGGTAACAGGACTTGTTGAGGTTGTGGGAACGCTTTTGGGTTATTTTGCCGTCAGCCTTTCTTCGGCGGTGTTGCCCTTTGCGCTGGCGTTTGCGGGCGGAACGATGCTTTATGTAATAAGCGACGAAATGATTCCCGAAACTCACGCCCATGGCAACGAACGTGGCGCAACCTATGCACTTCTCACAGGATTCTGCCTGATGCTGGTTTTTGACATATTGCTTGGATAAACAAATTAAATAAAAAGAAGTTCAGAAGCATAGCTCCTGAACTTCTTTTTATGTGTTTGCAAATTATTTAAGAACCTTAAGATAATCCAGCACAGATAACACAATGCCGATAAACACATAAAGCTCAACAAGACCGCCGACAGCACCTATTATAACGCCGAGAATGGGTAAATGAGCAAGTATGCCGATAATTGCTCCTATTACTGCACCAACGACAACGTAAATAATAAGATTGATTACAAGAGCGGTGATGTTATTCTTTACGGTAAAGGAAAACGGAAAAAACTTTTTAAGCATATCCATTTTTAACACCTCTTTAACATAATATGTAGTACCGTGAACATTGTACCATAATAATCGAAAAAAATCAATACTATAACCGGATTTTGTCAATTTCTGTATTTTTTGCAGAAAGCACATTCCGGCTTGTCGCAAAGAGTGACGTTTTTATCCTCTTCAAAAAGCTTCATGCCTATTTCGTAGAGTGGTTTCAGCTCCATGTGGTACAGATAGCCCGCCACCAACGGCTCTTTTTGAATTTCAAGACCACGCGCCACTGCACGGTTGTAGAACTTGACCTTTGTTATGTCGGGTGTGTAAAAATCACGGCAACCGGGCAGATGCTTGTGTATCAGCTCGGTGTATACATTTCCGTCCTCTCGCTCTATTTGCACAATGGCATTTTGCAGATATTTTCCGTTTGCACGGTCTTCAAGAAAATGAATAAAGGTGTTTGATGCAGGAGAGCATCCGAAGAAAACAACCTTTCCGCCAAGTTCAAGCGCTTTTGCCATGGGACTGTTTTCGTCTGCCGGCGGGTCTAATAATCCTTGAGATGAGAGACAGTAATCAGCTTTGTCGCCAAACCCGCACCATGAGTGAGTGGAGTGAGCGCTTCTTTTCACGCCGTTGCGTCTCAATGCTGTCTGAGGGACAGAACCGGTCCAGACGGAATCAATATTCCGCGGAGAGTAGGGTCGGAAGTTGATGGATTTATTGTGTGTGCCGTCAAAGCCTGCAAATGAATAATTGAATGTGGGAAACAGTACAGCACCCTCTTTTCCTACTGCTTCGCAAAATGCATCGATTATGGTATTTTCGCCGCCCGTGACATGACCACATCCCGAAAGCGAGGAATGAACAAGAACAACGTCACCTTTTTTTATGCCGAATTTATCAAGAACGGTTTTTATATCATTCTTACCGATGGGGTTTTTATTTTGTATACTTATGTATCCGCAATCGGAAAGGTACAGCGTTGCATTGATAATGTTTCGTATTTCCTTTTCAGTCATCTCGGCGCCGTTTTCCCATATGGCTCCGGTGATAAGCTGAGCAAGGTCGCGCTTGCCGTCCATTGCGGAAAGAACTATACTAAACGGGCCGTAAAGTGAACTTGTGGGGAGAAGTCTTTTACCTTTTCTTGCTTTTATAAGGTCATAAGGCAAGCCGGTTGTAAGACGAGTGGGAATTATGCCGCGTGCGTATTCAAGCCACGGCGATGTCAGAGAGTCCTTTTTGACCTCGGGCATAGTCAGTGAGTTTACAGCGTCGCTGATTTCGGGTAAGTTTGCTATGTTGGCAAAATTCTTTATATGCCGTACTTCCGCTTCCATGAAGAATTTTATTCTGGATTCGGAATTGTCGGTCTTTGCTTCGTTGTTGATACGCTGCTGAGCAAGCTTTTGTGCTTCGTGCAAATAGTATTTGAGGTCATCCTTTGTTACCGAGGCTGTTTTATATAACCACAGCGCAATAAGCGACTGCATACGTTTTATCTTTTCTTCACTTAACAGTTCCATAGTCTGTGCTGAATTGTGCCAGTATTTGGGCAAGTTGGTAACATCTCTGATAGGCCATACGGTAGGTACACCTACTGTACTGTCGCCGAGAGACATATCGTCCATGTAATCGTAATGAGTTTCGGTGATAAGCTCTTTGCCGAACAGCTCGCCGAATGAACGGCATATAAGCTGAAGAATGTAATTGCCATAAAAGGGCGATGCCGCAGGAGTGAGCTGAAGTGCAATCTTGTCTTCGTGCTTCATTACAGGCATTGCATCTACATTTATAGCTCCCAATACTTTGTTGTGAAGAGCACCGCCGAAATAGTCTGCCACTGCCGCAAATCCGTACAATTCCATGGCAAACACAGCACGTACAGAGTACTCAAGCTGATTGCTTTCGGAAAGTCTTCGCACATCACGTAGTGCGTTGATAAGCGTCATGACACCCACGGAGTTGTCACTTGCAAGCGGTTCGTAGAGATGAGCAAAAGCCCAGACTTCCTTTTTGCTTTTTCCGGGAATCAAAGCTGTTACGGCATTGATTTCACCCTCATATCTTACGCCGTCCGATTCAACCAAAACCTCAACAGCACCCACGTTTACTGCATATCGCAGGATACGTCCGTTGGCGGGGGTGATGGCAAAAGCGATAAAATCACGGTCTTCGCACTGAACATGCCAGTGATATCCGTCATCCGTTGCGGCGCTGGACCAGTGGACAGCATGTTGTTCGTACTCAGCAGGGGAAAGATAATCTGTAATAAATCCCAAAGCACCCAGATCGAGAATTGCGGAAATAGTGCTTGAAGAAGGCTTTTTTTCGGACTCCAGGAGCACCAGCGTTCCCTTACAGTCAACTCCCGAAAATGCCTGCGCCTGGGTGATAACTCTTGTTCTTATACCACCCTCGGGAGTGCTGACAGAATGCTTTACCAAAGAAAAAGGCATCTTTTCATAGTCGGCGATTACCGGATCCTTTAATTCCTTCACTTCGGAAATAACAGTCAGCCTTCCCTTTGTGGCTTTCCAGGCGAGGGGAGTTCGCTTGTCCTGATAAACTGTTTTTCCGTCTGCGGGAAAGGTCAGCATTTGCGTATCAAAACCTTCGCTTTTCAGAAGATTATACACATAGTTCGCCGATTTTGCATAGCTCTCAAAGGTTTGCGGAAATTCCAGCTCATAAAGCTCTTTTGTATGCTTCATTACCCAGGAAGAATCGGAACAATCGTAAATATACTTTAAAAGGTCGGTCATAACAAACTCCTTATTATCAATAGAAGTATCATACGTGTAATTATACAAAAACTTCAATGAAAAGTCAATGCATATTTAAATATATACATACTGTATATTAAAAAATATGCTCGGCTTAAAATCGAAGCCGAGCATATTTTATTTACATGTATTATAAAATTTTGCTATCTCTTCCGGTACATCCACAAAGAAAAAAGTATCGGTTTTCATTTTTGCAACAGCCTTTTCCTGCAGTATCTCCGAACGGAATAAATAAGAAACAGCACCGTGAATTTCTCCGACAAAATAGTCTGTTCCCTCGTTGAGAACATCAATGGCACGGTCATATCTCTGTACTATTTTACCCTCAGGACGCACAAAATTGTGACGGTGGATACCTTTCATAGTAACATTGCCGTTTTCGTCGGTCATTTTGTAGGTCTGCATGCTATCCGTTAAAGCATAGCATGCATCTGCTACCTCTTCAAGTGCATGGAGAAAAGAGTTACTTTTGGTGCTGCATCCGAGAAGCAGTATTTTTGCTTTGTATGCGGGCAATTTGCGGTAAGGCGAATTTACTCCCATAGGGGTGTCGTCCTCTCCGTGATTTTTTACAAAATCAGCAGCATGCTTTCCCCTTGCGCAAACCGAGTGCGTGGGATGAAAGCTTCTGAGTACACCGGGATTGTGGCGGAACGTTTCGGCAATTTTACCTATACACACGGGGGTGTCGTTTACACTAAATTCCGAGTCCGCGTATGCTGTACTGTAAGTGAAAGCAGGGAAAAGAACTGTGCCCTCTTCGCCCACAACCTCGGTCAATGCGTCAATTACAGTTTGAGCACCGCCTTCTACATAGCCCATAGAACTCAGTGAGGAATGTACAATAACAGAATCACCTTTGTTAAGACCCAAAGAAATCAAATCATTGCAGATTGTTTTAAAAGAATTATTCATAGATTGAACCTCATAACATTAATTTATGCAATGAATATTATAACATATCCTTATGAAAACGTCAATCATTTTGCACTATAATTTTGCAAAAAAGTAATTCCTTGACTTTGTAGCTTTAACTCAGATATATAACTTTTTTTGTACGGCTGGACTCATATGCTGCAAGAATTATATCTACCGGCTTTTTACCCTCATAAATATCCACAACCGGAGGTCTGTCATCGCGAATGGCTTCCACCAGGTCGGCAAGCTGTTTTTTATGGTTTGTCGTGGCAAGAGCCGCGGGGTCGTTAAAGCTCTTGGTTCCGGAGCAGATGGTTGCGGAAGCCGGCGGTTCATATCCCTCAACGTCCCAGGTGGTGATAACAGCCTCGGTAAGTATAACAGTACCCTTCGTTCCGCTGATTTCCATTCTGCGCGGGTATCCGGGAGATACAGAGGTAGTGCCCTGTATTGTGCCGATAGCGCCATTTTCGTATTCAAGCACCAGATTTGCCGTGTCCTCGACCTCGATATCGCGTACAAGTGTCTTGCAGACACCGTACACTGATTTTACGGGGCCCATAAGATACTGCAGAATGTCAATGCCGTGTATGCCCTGATTCATGAGTGCTCCGCCGCCGTCCATTGCCCAGGTGCCTTTCCAGCTTGAAGATGAGTAGTACTCGGATGAACGATAATACTTCATATAAACATCGCCCAGTATAAGGTCTCCCAACGCACCGCATTCAATGGCATTTTTTACGTGATTTATTGCTTCGGAAAATCTAAACTGGGAAATTACCGCGCCTTTGACATTGTTTTTCTCGCAAGCGGCAATAACCTCGGAAATCTGTTCCTTTGTTATGGCAAATGGTTTTTCTACGGCAAAGTGCTTGCCCGCAAGAGCGACCTTGACGGCAATAGAGGCATGAAGCCCACTGGGAGTGCAAATACATACGGCTTCAATATCATCGCAGGCAAGCATTTCATCAACCGAATCAAATGTTCTGCAACCGTATTTTGCGGCAAATCTTGATGCGTTCTGTAAATTGACATCGGTAACACCGATAAGCTGTGCATCATCAATCCCGGTAATGCTGTCGGCGTGCCAGTTTGCAATGAGTCCGCAACCAATAATGCCAAAGCCGCATTTTTTATTCATAACGCCCGACATTATGCCATCTTAGCCAGGTCGGCAAGATTTACTTCAGCCGCCATCTTTTCACCCTTGTCAAGACGTTCGAGCTCTTCGCATACGTGAAGCGCAATTCTTCTCAGACCGTTTGTTGCGGTTCCTGCAATATGAGGTGTGAGAATAACGTTGTCAAGAAATCTCAGCTCGTTGTCTTCTGCGGGCGGTTCGGGATTGGTAACGTCAAGACAGGCAAATATTCTGCCTTTTTTAAGTTCATCAATAAGGTCTTGTTCGTTGATTATTGCACCGCGTGCTGTGTTGATAAGAACTGCACCGTCCTTCATGAGAGCAAGGTTGCCCTTATGTATCATGTCATTTGTAGCGGGAATGGAGGGAGCATGGATAGTTACAACATCGCTGACTCTCATAAGCTCATCGAGTTCAACCTTCTGAGCACCGATTTCGGCAATTTGCTCCGCGGAAAGGATAGGGTCGTACATAAGGATGTCAACATGGAAATTTTTGAGAAGCTTAACCATGTGACGGCCTACGTAACCTCCGCTGATAACACCTATTTTTATGTCATAAAAGTCGGTTACAACATTGACGTTTTCGCGCCAGATTTTGTTTTTGGTGTCGCGGCTGAGCTGATAGAACGCCTTGCAGGCGGAAATCGCAAAGCCCAGCGCGGTTTCCGCAACACCTTCGCCGATAGCGCAAGCGGAGCCGGTTACTCTGATTTTCTTTTCAATCAGTTCATCCGAAACAACGGGTTTTACGCTTCCTGCGGCATGAAGCACCGCCTTGAGGTTTGGACATGCATCAAGAATCTTTTGGTCAATTTTCGGAGAAGACCAGGAGGTAACAATTACTTCCGCGCCTTTAACAAAGTCCAGATAATCCTGTTCGTTTTCAAAGCCTTCTTTGTCGTATATGCAAAGCTCACCGCATTTTCTCATTCTTTCAAAATATTTATCGGAAAAAATGGTATTGCGGTATTTTTCATTTACCAATAAAGCTATTTTTTTCATTTTTTACTCCTTAATCTTTGTATGTAATTGCGGCACCTGTGCCGTATTTCTTTTCGAATTCGTAACCGTCAAATTTGTCGTTTTCATCCAACATATCGATGGATACCCATTGACCGTTCAGAGTGTCCCTGGATTTTTTGCCGCACAACATTGCGTGAGTGCAGTTTATAAGTGTTTCAACGTCTGTCATAATGTTAGACTTGCCGTTGAACTTTTTGTATATTTCACGCAGCATTGTAACGTAAAGCTGACTGCTGTCAACCACAATGCTGAATGTGCCTTTGGTGGTCATTATGTTTATGTGGAAAGGCTGCCATTTGCCTATGGTTATGTGGTATGTGCCCAGTATGCCGTTTTCAAATTGAACGTTGTAAACCTCGCACTTGAGTTCGGTATCGGAGGTTCCGACGTGCTTTGTTCTTACTGCCTTGGACTGAGCCAGAGCGGAAAGAATTTCCATTACGTGTATACCGTAGTTGAACTCATCCACACCGCAGGTGGCATAAATTGAAACTATTTCGCCTCTTTCTTCCACGGGCTTTGCGAGAAAGCTCTGGATTTCACTGCAATATCTTGCGGAAGATGATCCGTAGATAACAGCTCCGTTTTTAACAAGTACGCGAAGTCTTTCTATATCCTTCATGCTTCCGACAATAGGCTTGTCGATAAACACAGGTTTTCCTTTTTCAATAAATGGCATTGCCTGGTCAAGATGTTTCTCCCAGTTGCAGGACTGAATAAATCCTATATCAACCTTGTCAACCATATCGCCGATATTTTTAACTATGCCTGCAAGACCGAATCTGTTTTTAAACCATTCGGCTTCATCGTCGCCTCTGAAACTTTCCTTGCACATATATTCGTATTTCATGTCCATGCAATATTTCTCAAACTGTGTTGCAAATCCGAGCGGGTGGGAAACGTCAATGCTTACAAGACCTATTTTAATCATAATCATAATCCTTTCTTGATGTAAACGGTTTCACTCTTAAATTATACGACGATTGCTATGCTTTTTCAAGGTGTAAAATAGTCTTAATTTTTATGTAAAAAACAAATTGAACACAGGCTATTGACAAAGCGTCATAAAAAAGATAAAATTATAAAACAGACAGAAAGGGTGTGAGGTTTTTGGATAATTTCGGAATAGATATCCTGGAGTGTTTCCGTATGGATTACGAGGGGTATGGTGTCGCCCCCAAAAATTACAAAAAGTGCAGGCTTCATGCACACAGCTTTTATCAGTATTTGTATGTAGCTGAGTGCAACAATGCCGTTATTGCCATTGATAATGAGCTTATGCCGATAGTACCAAATGCACTTTATCTGATAAAGCCATCTGTTCAGCATGCCGTTTTCGGAAGACAGAAGCTAAAGACAATTGAATTGAAGTTCCATCTTAATAACCCTTATCTCGAAGACATAGCACGGATGCTTCCTGCCGTTCTTCTCACCCAGGGCTCACAGGTTGGAGATATACTCAGCCGTCTTATCAGTGAGTATAAAAATTCCTCATTTAACGACCCTATGTTTTATATAAAATTCTATGAACTTCTCCTTGTACTCAATCGCCTTGGCGGACTTGCGGACGGAAAATGCCTGAAATTCAAGGATTACATAACACTTTACAACGAGTCTCTCAGAAGTCTTATTTCCTTTATGTACGACAATTATTCAAGGCACATTTCGCTTGAAGAAATGGCAGGAATAGTTCACTTTGAAAAGAACTATTTTATAAAAGCATTTAAAAACGAGTTTAACTGTACCCCTATGCAGTTTCTTAATATCATACGTGCTAACCGCGCCATGAATCTTCTTGAATACACAGACAATTCCATAGAAACCATAGCGCGTGATACGGGATTTGCAAGCGTAGCGTCTCTTACTAATTTTTTTCGCACAAATTTCAATATAACACCTACCGAGCACAGGGTAAAGCATCGTGAGGCCATAAAACAAAAAAACAATACTGTCTGACCTATGGAGGTAAAAATGCGTATAACCAATGCTTCTTTAAGATACGAACGTGAAAAATTAAAATCACCCTTTGGCTTTAAAGGCGGTTTTCTGTCGGAGCTTTGGCAGGTGATTTCAAGGGTGGAATGCGGTGACGTCAGCGGCACCGGTGTAGCTGTGCAGAGTGTTTTGTGGTCGGACGGTGACATTTTCAGAATGATGAGCGAGGACGACGGAAATCTTTTGATGTATAACATCACTTCCCACGCCATACAGCTTATAAACAAAAAAGAAGGGGAGACCCCCATTGATATCATAGACGGCATTTATCCTCAGCTTCTGGAATATGCACGCAGTATTTCTCCAACGGGCGAAAAGCTGAGTGAGACCTTTGTGAGAAATGCACTTGTAAGCGTTGACAATGCTCTTTGGCAGCTTTACGGAAGATTAAACGGCACTCAGGATATTATGGAGCTTATCCCGGAAAAATATCTTTCGCCTCTCACCCAAAAGCATGAAACACTGTGTAATATTCCGCTTATTTCCTACGGCGTAAAAAAGGAAGAAATAAAATCACTGCTTGAAAACGGCACGGTGCTTCTCAAAATTAAAATAGGCTTTGATGACGGCGGAAAAATGACTAAATCTCAGATGCTGGAGTGGGATAAAGCACGTATTCTTGAAATACATGAAATTGCGGACAGCTTCGAAACGCCTTATACAGAGTCCGGTAAAATTCTGTATTATCTGGATGCCAACGGCGGCTACGACTCCAAGGAGCGCCTTTGTGCACTTCTTGACTTTGCCCGCGAAAACGGTATGATTGACAGAATTGTTCTTCTGGAGGAGCCGTTCAGTACACATGATAATACCGATGTTTCGGACATTGATATCCGCATAGCTGCAGACGAGTCGGTCCATAGCCTTGAAGATGTAAAAAAGCGTATCGGGTTGGGCTACGGTGCCATTACTCTTAAAGCTGTTGCCAAAACACTGTCCGAAACTCTCAAAATTTTGGAGTGCGCGTACAGACATAATGTGCCGTGCTTCTGCGCAGACCTGACAACCAATCCCATGCTGCTGGAATTCAATAAAAATATAGCTGCACGTATTGATGCTATTCCGGGTATGAAAATAGGTATACTTGAATCCAACGGTATGCAGAACTATGTTAACTGGGATGCACTTACAAGCTATCATTCTATGTACGGTTCGGATTTTGTCTCCTGCAAAAACGGACTTTATAATCTGAACGATGAATTTTATCGTACCTCAGGCGGTATTTTTGCCGTTTCCGAGTACTACGAAAGAGGATAACATGGATGACAGAATAATAGACATGCACGCACATCTTTGGATGTGGAATCCCGGCATTTGCAGAGAGAGAATACTCCGCACCATTGAATGCTACGGTGTTTCGCAAGTGTATGTGTCCACACTGGAAAGTCATTTTCCCACCCCGGAAACCGTTGAGAAAATGAATTTTGAAACCCATAGCTTTATGAAGGATTATCCACAGTACATAAAGGGCTATGTCTATATAAGCCCTGAGCATGAAAACGCTATGTATGTCCTGCAAAAAGGAATTGAACAGCAGGGAATGACCGGCGTTAAAATATGGGTTTCCGAAAGATGTGACGAGCCTTGTGTTTTTCCTTTGGCGGAAAAAATTATGGAATACAATGTTCCGCTTCTTATACACGCTTTTAAAAAATCCACCAATCAGCAAGCACCGAAAGAAAGTACATCGGTGAATATAAGAAACCTTGCACTCAGATACCCAAAGCTCAAAATCATCATGGCGCATATTGACGGAAACTGCTACTACGGTGTACCCAATATCCGCGACCTGGAAAATGTATATGTTGATATAAGCGGTACGGGTTCGCGTGCAGGGGATGTGGAATATACCGTGAAACAGCTGGGAGGGGATAGAGTACTGTTCGGTACCGACCTCTCGGAAAGCTCCTTTGCCCTGCCTTACGGTAAGGTGCTGGGAGCACGTGTTACGCAGGAAACAAAGGAAAAAATTTTTTACCGCAATACATTGAAGCTTTTTGATAAAAGCTTTGTGCCGGGGGAAAACAATGACTGATTATAACTGCTTTGTGGGCGAGTGGCCATTTCATAAATTAAGTGAATATACTTTTGAGCACTTAAAAACGGTTCATTCCGAGTATGGAATTACCGACGGATATGTTTCTTCCGTAAAGTCCGTATTTTATAACGATGTTTACGATTCGGAAAAAGAACTTTACGAAACACTGCAAGGTACGCAGTACAAGCAAGTGACTGTGGCAAACCCAACCTTGCCGGGGAGCCTACTCACTCTTGAAAGATGTATAAATGAATTCGATATAAAAGGCATACGCCTTATTCCCGGATATCACGGATATAATATAAACTCCGACATAGCGGATAAGGCTGCGGATATTGCCGAAAAATACGGGCTTATCCTGTTTATCACCGACAGAATGATGGATGAACGTATAACGCATATGATACTCCCTCCTCTGATTGAGCATAATGACATCGTGGCATTTGTCAAAAGACATCTTGAGCTTCGTGTGGTTCTTAACTGCTTTAAGCTGGGTGAAGCTGTTGCTATTGAAAAAGAGCTTAAGGAATACCCGAATGTACTCTTTGAAAGCTGTGGATTCGGAGTCAATGCACTTGCGGGCAGGGAGGAGGCGGACCCTCTTTTTGAAAGAACGGTTTTTGGCTCAGGCTTTCCGATTATTTGTACAGCTTCAAGCGCAATTTACTTCAATAAGGAAATCAAAAAGCTGTAATACCAAAACTCCCCCGAGTTTTTTAAGCTCGGGGGAGTTTACACATATTCTTATTTCTTTTCCGCAATGTCTATTGCCTGCTTTGTATACTGTGCATTGAGTGCAGTCTGGTCGATGTATTTGTCAAACATTCCCACCAGAACACCATCGCCTTTCTTCATAGAGGAAAATGCCTCTATAAACGCATTTTTAACTTGCTCCTGTGTAGAGCATCTGCGTCCGGCACCCAGAATTTTGAGTGCAAATGTGGGAGCTGAAAGCTTGCGTATAACCTCATACATTTTTGGAATATCACTTTCTTCAAAGCGCTCGCCATCAGGATTTACGTCGTGTGAACGGTCGGGTTGAGAAAGATTGTAAAGCGATGCCATATAGTAGTCAGGCTTGAGCCCTTTTTCTTCGGCATATGCCAATACCTCGGGAAAATGGGCACAAATGCCGCAGGGCACATTTTTTTGTCTGATTTTGTCAAGCAGTCCGCCAAGCTTGTCAAGATTGCCTGACATGTAAAGATCGTCCGCCAATTCACCATGTATGCATACGGCGGATGGCTCGTATTTCATCATTTCATCCAATTCTTCATCAAAGGTAATAAGGCTTTTTCCTGACTGTGCAAGCCACAGAAGCTTACCGCCCTGCTGACGGTAACGCCATAAAAGACCCATTACGGGCATACTGCCTCTTGATTGCATGGCATTTATTCCTGCTTCCTCGCATCGTTTGAGCATTGCAAATGCCCGTTCTTCGGTAAAGTATTCTTTCATGTCTGCGTCTGTTGCGGCATCGAGGTGGGATTTTGCGGTAAATGGATTGCTTCCGACGATAAGCCTTGTTATTTCAAGGTCACGTATTTTCATTGTAGGTAACATTTCTTTATCTCCTTGTTGTAATTGTGCGGCTATTGCTTGCATTCAACGAGCTTTCCGCCACGAAAATGCCATTTTACGCCATTGTCTGTTGTAAAATGCAGTGTAACAGTATCGTAGTCGGGAATTGTTTTTTGCGTTGGTGAATCGGTGGTGATATAGTATTTCAAAAGACCGCTTGCGGAAAAACGTATCTTGTCAACCACGCCTTCGATACCTTCTATGTGAATTCCGTTCACATTGTGTATATTGTCGCCGTAGCGTGTCGCACCGCTTTCCGGCTTTAAGCCCCAGCCTATGCACTGCCCTTCATAAAATTTGGGGTACATCTCGGAGGTTTCCGAAAGCTTGTACTGTCCCTTGGCAAGCACCGAAAACGGATGCCCCGAATTGTGGTTTTCCACCGCATAGTCACTGGAAACAGCAGGTGAAATATAGCTTGTTCCGTTAACGGTACAATTGTCAAAATCTATAATAATTCTGCAGGGAGACGGTTCGGGTATATACATTCCTGCATTTGCCATGCTTTGTGGAGCATATTCGGCAGATCCGTTTGTTCTGAAGGCTTCCATGTATATCTTTTTACGGTTGGCATCTGTATATTCTGTATATCCCGGGAAATCGCACAATGACACGGCACACCGTATTGAATTATGTACATGACCGCAAAAACAGCCTATGACATTGTTTGAGGTTTTTTTCGAATAGTCATATGTTGCACCGTTGTATATTACGGTACTTTTGGTCTGAAAAGCGCTCAGAAGCTTTACGATTTCACGAGGAGTTTTCATATGGTTGGAGCGTGTATCTGCATCAGTGTTTCTAAGTGAATCGTCAATTCTGTCCCAGCGGCGTTCCATTCTGTCGTCCCAAGAATTCCCGCTTACTGTGCGTGGCGGAAAAAGGGGGATATGAGTCAGAATTGCTATGTCCCAGTCCTCCTCAAGCTCAGACATCCTTTTTGCAAGGTGTGAAATCTGAACGGATGGCACGGTATAGCTGTGAAAACTTTTGGCGGTTTCAAGACCTATAAAAAGGATTTTTTTGTCATTGTCAGCGTATTCCTGTACCCCGATCCACTCTTTTTCATAAGGTACGGTTATTTCCGCATCTGTTTTTTCAACGTACATACCCGATTCGTGCATCATCTGCGCAACGTCATGGTTGCCTAAAAGGGTCATTTTTGAGGCTTTTGTGTGCTGTATGGGCTCATACATATTAACACCTGAGTTTGTGTTGTCGCCCAAATCAAAATCAGCCTCAAGACATCCCGTGATATATCCGTGTGTATCTGCGATGACAGTATATTCCGCTGTTCCGGATTTATTTTTGTAATTCGACATAAATTTACCTCGTGACAAAATACTTGTGTTACAAATTCCGTGTTCATTTTATCATAAATTATATTAAAAAGCAATAGCTGAGGTATTGAATTTTGCTTTTATTTATGCTATACTCAGTGAAAGATTTAATTGTAAAGGGGATTTCTTATGGCAAAATATGCTAAAGTAAGTACAATAAGTATTAACGCCTGCGACATAAAAGAAAAGTCGCCCGAAATCGATGCAGTGGATTTTGTCATTGCGCATCTGGAAAAAAATATAAATCCGGTGCTTTGTGAAAAGCCCGACCTTATAGTTCTTCCGGAGGTGTGCGACCGCCCTGCGGGTTACGGCGTAAACGAACGCAAAGAGTACTATAAGAGCCGTGGAACAAGGGTTCTTGATTATCTTTGCAAAAAGGCAAAGGAGAATAATTGCTATATTGCGTATCCCTGTGTTGCGGAAATCAGCGGAGTAATGCGCAACTGCTGTCAGATGATAGACCGAAGCGGCAATGTTATGGGAGTGTACGAAAAGAATTACCCCATGATAGGCGAAACGCTTGATTATGATATAATGTGCGGCAGAGATGCGGCTGTTTTTGAATGTGACTTTGGAAGGGTCTCCGCGATTATCTGCTTTGACTTGAATTTTGATGACCTGCGCTTTAGAATAAAAGCACTTAAGCCCGATATGGTGCTTTTCATGAGTAATTTTCACGGTGCTTTTCTGCAGAATTATTTTGCCTTTGATACCAGAAGTTATCTTGTCAGCGCTATAGGCTACGGAAATCTTAACGGCGGTATAATTTCGCCCGTAGGGGAAAGAATTGCTGAGTCCACTCTTTATTATAATCATGTAACAAGAACTCTTAATCTTGACTACGCAGTAGTCCATCTTGATTATAATCTTGTTTCCCTTTCCATGATGAAGGATAAGTATGGCGGAAAGGTAACAATACACGATCCCTATACGGATATGGGCGCGGTGCTTGTTACCAATGAGTGCGATGACAGAACTGTTCATGATATTCTACGCGAATTTAACATTCATGAGCTGGACGAATATCTTAAAAGATCAATCAATCACAGAAATAAATATACTGTTTAGTAAACTGAAAAAGAGGCTGTTTATGTACACCGATAACCCCGGTATTTCCATAGTGTATGCCGCACGCTACCGCGGTCTGAATGTTCATGAGGCGCACACGCATAATGAAATTTTTCAGCTTTATATACTTAACAATGACCGCCTGGAGCTGTTTGACGGCGAAAATGCCGTGACTCCAGACAGCGAAAATGAGATAATTATCATAAAGCCTTCCGAAAAGCATAGCCTCAGATTGTCATATCGTGCAAACAACAGGGACTGGTTTGACGGCGATATAAACTGTGCCTTTGACTGCAAGTTTTTTGTGACAGACCCTGCTCTTTACGAAACGCTTATGGCTTTGCCGCGTACGGTGAAGGTAAAGAATATGCCGTTTTTCCGCCATCTTGCGGATATAACACTTAATGCTCTCAATAAAGGAGATACCACTGTTGCGCGTTCGACATTGCACGTACTGATTTATGAGCTTGCGTTGGAGTCGATTGGAGTGCAGGATGCCGGTGAACCGCTGTTCTATACCAATAATTCGGATTTCCATGCCGATATTTCGGGAATAAAGGACATAAAAAACTACATCGACGCCAACTATACCCAGCGAATAGAACTGAATGAGCTTGTTCGTATTTCTCGCATGAACCGTTCAACGCTTTGCCGTGAGTTCCGCCGTGTGTATGACACTTCTCCCATTCACTATATATTACAAAAACGAGTAGATGAGGCAAAAATATACCTTGCCGAAAGCAGTATGAAAATAAATGAGCTTTCAGAAAAACTCGGTTTTTCATCCCCGTCATATTTTAACAGAGTGTTTAAAAACTATGTCGGTCAGAATCCCGGTGAGTACCGCAGTAACAATCAAAGTCTGAGTGTAAGACCGTGATACAAATGTGCAAGTATTGCTGACAAATGTGAATTGAATTTTATCTTATGTTGTTGTAGAATGTTCATGTAAATAATTACGGAATATTCATCTTGGACAGACGGGGAATATTCCCCGTCTGTTTTTGATAAAGGAGAATTTATATGAAAGACAGCAAAAAAGCCGTTATAGGTATAATCGGGTGCGGCCACATCGCCAAGGACGTTCACCTCGAAAATGCTTTTACCAACCCAAGAATACGAGTAAAATGGTGCTCCGACCTTATGCAGGAGAATCTTGATTACGTAAAGGAGCATTATGTGGGTGAAAAATTCACTCAGAATTATATGGATGTTCTGGAGGATGAAGAGGTAGACGGCGTTCTCATTCTAACATGTCATGATGTGCGTGAAAGAATAATACGCGATGCCGCCGAGCACGGAAAACACATTTTTGTAGAAAAGCCCATGAGCACAACAGTCAAAGAATCGTATGATATAATGCGTATTATTCAGCAGAATAATGTTAAACTGGTTGTAGGCTTTAACCGAAGATGCGCTCCTATTGTGAAGGATGCGAAGGCACTTCTTGACAGCCAGGATACCGCCGAAGAAACTCCGTGGAGATACAAGCGTTACGGAGATGTGACAAAGCTCCGCGAGGAAGAAGCAACCATGATGCTTATCCGCATTAATGACGACAGCGCTTCCTTTAAATCATACGCTTTTGACGAATTTGTCGGTCAGGGCACAATAATAGGTGAGTTTTGCCACTTTTTTGATCTTGCGTGCTATATGATAGGCAAGGAACCCATAAAAATATATGCAGAGGGCTGGTCACGAGTCAATGCTTCCGTAACAGTGCTGTTTGAAGATCTTTCTGTATGTACCATATTTGATGCGTCCTGCGGAAGCTTTGATCACCCCAAGGAGCTAATCGAGGTATATAAGGGCGGAATGTCTTTACAGCTCGACCACTATCTCCAGCTTCGCGTCGGCGGAAGGACAGATATAAACAAGAAAAACTATCCCTTCAAGATTGATCCGTATCCCGAAATAACAGAGGGTGAGGGATCTAACCTGTATATAAACAAAGTGCGTGAAAGAAATAAAAATGTTGGTAAATCCACCGACTTTGGTTTCCCTACGGTGGATAAGGGACATTATAATCTGCTTGACGGCTTTGTGGACTGCATTCTTCTGGATGCTCCCTCTCCCTGTGATGCCGTGGCGGGAAGCCGTGCAACACTTATGTGTCTCAAGGCACGCGAGTCGGTAAGACTCGGTCTTCCCGTGAAAATAAGCATAGATGAATACGATTTTGTAATTTCACGATGAAGGGCTTTAAGATATATAAGGACACAAGTGGTGTGATCCCCGAAAAATATCCGCTTATGCCGAACAATGGTGAAAAATGTGAAACAATAAACACTTTTTTGAGTGCGTTTTATAATGAAAAAGAAATTGTATTTACCTTTGAATGCTGTCACAGCGTGCCGCTTTTTATGCCGTATTCAAGATATAACGACCCGGTGTGGCGCGGTGAGGCGACCGAGGTGTTTATTTCGCCTGGTGCCGATAATGTGGATTATTTTGAATTTGACTCTGCTCCTAACGGTGCGAGCTACAATGCCGGAATACACAATCTCGGATACCCGCAAGTTTATGTCCTACCATTGGACAACTGCCCTGTGCGTTATATAACCAATATAAGTGACGGATACTATACAACCGAGGTGCATATACCGTTTTCGTTTATAACTGAACACTTTACTTGTCCGGGTGATATTCCGTGGCTGTTTAATGCATACAGAATAAACAGAGATAAAAACGGCAATGGCACACTGTATGCATTTTCACCCACTTACACGGCAAGCTTTCATACACCATCACATTTTGCATGTCTGGAATTCATGTAACGGAGGAAAAGATAATGTCTTCGCACAACAAAACTGCAGTAGAACTTCTCAAAAAGGACAGAATACGTATCGGAGCATACGGACCGCTTAAAACCTATAACGAAATACAGGAAACAGATATACAAAAGCTTGCCGAAGCGGGTATAGATTTTGCAATCATACGTGCCGGCGAGTTGGCAGAGAATAAAAAGTACGATGTTTTCAAATGGCTTGCCGATAACGGTATTGAGGCTGCGGTAAGTGATAAAAATCTGCAGAAGTTTTATGAAAGAGCTTCGTTGCTTGACCTTGACAAGGCGGACCAAATGTGGTTCAAGGATGAACCGTCATACACCTACTGCTTCTATGTAGACGAACCCGGTATTGAACATTTTGAGGTGCTCGGCAAGGAAATTGAAAAATTCAATAAAATGTTCCCTGATAAAAAAGCGTATGTGAACCTTCTGCCAATGTATGCAAATTCCGCACAGCTTTCGGGCGGTGCCTGGAAAGCGCCCATTGAGTATTACGAACAGCCCTCGGCAGATTACCGCCAATACCTTGAGGAATACATAAAACATGTTCCCACCGATTTTATCAGTGCAGATATATACCCTTGTAAAAGAGGCATTGATCCTGATAATCCCGATATGTTCCCTGCAGAATATACAAAACCAACCTATGCCGATTATGTAAAGAATATTGAACTTCTCGCTGATGCCTGTCGTCGAAGCGGCAGGGAGATGTGGACCTGTATACAGACTTGCAGCTGGCATTACAGCGTGCGCGAACCGGATGAGGCGGATCTTCGTTGGCAGGCGTATACAATGCTTTCGTTCGGTGCAAAGGCTATGATGTATTACACCTTTGCTGACCGCACCATGCACACAGGTGCCCTTATCAACGTCCGCGGCGACAGAACAAAGCTGTTCTTCGCTTCCAAGAGAATGTGCGAGGGACTTCATAAGCTTTCAGATATTTATGTTCAGTACAAAAATATCGGAGCGTTTAATTTGAATTCTACACCGGAAACTACTCCTTATCTTGAAATGTATCAGCCCTATACGGGTTTTGATACCATTTCTGAGATATGCTGCGATACACCTCTTTTGGTGGGATGCTTTGAGAAGAAGGACGGCAACGGCACGGCATTTACACTTGTAAATATGCAGGATTTCAATATGCCTAAGTCCTGTACCGTCAGATTCAGGGCAAACGGTATTATAACAATGTACTATGACGGTGAGCCGAAACAGCTTGAAGCGGTCAACAGTGAATACACGGTAACTCTTTCCCAGGGCGACGGTGTGTTCATTACGGCAGAATGACAAAACCCTTTCTTTCATAAATGTAAAGGAGAGAATAAAATGCCACAACTCAAAGCAGGCTTTGCGAAAGCCGATATAACAACCGATAAGGGAATTGTTAATGACAGACTTTATGCCAAGGTGCTTGTGCTGGATAACGGAACAAATCGGGTTGCCTTTATTTCCATGGATTGCATTTGTCTGGGCGGCGGAATAGGGGATTTTTCGGACGAAATATTTCCGAATATAAAAGCTCTTTCAGAAAAATCCGGTATAGATTTTGTCATTTGCGGAACTACCCACACTCATACTCCATACGCAATGACGCTTGAAGAAAAAGAGGTTATATCCCGTATCGGAAACGCCGTAAAAGAGGCGCTTGGAAACATGCAGCGCGTCAGAATCGGGTACAGCTCAGGACATGAAAATAGCTTCATTATAAACCGCACACTGACTTTAAAGGACGGTTCGGCAAGTACGATTCGTCAGGCGCATCCCTGCCCGCGTGATGAGGATATTGCACGGGTGGAATTTGCAGATGACACGGTAAATGTTATAAAAATAGAATGTACTGACGGCACTCCGATTTGTGTTATGTTTACCTTCGGATGCCATCCGCTGTTGGGGTATTCAAATAACGGAGTTACGGCTAACTTTCCCGGAATCGCCGAACGCATTGTAAAGGAATATACCGGTGCCGAAGCTATGATGTTCCAGTCTTGCGGAGGGGATGTTACTGAGGATGAGTATAAAAATTACGACATACCAAAAAGCTGTGAAAAATCAGGCACTGCATTGGGACTTGCGGTTGTCAGAGTGCTTAAAGAAATAGAAACTGACAATAAAAATGTCTCGCTTGCTTCGATAACGGCGGATTTCCCTCTCAGACAGGATTTTGATGCCGTGAAAAAGAAAATTGTCTGCGAACGCGACAGACTTTGCGGAACACTCGGTGGATGTCCTCTTAACTTCAAAGCATTTCTTCCATTGTATATGAAATATCTGATAAGCCCCGATTATCCTCTTGCCGATGCTTATGTGTATATTAAGGAAAAGAAATTCGGCACAAATCATTTTTGCGAACAGGATGAAATCAACCGTAAGAACATAGAAAAGTATCTTGAAAATCTCAAAACCATGGAGAAGCTTTCCAAGCTTGCAACAACTCTTGAAACGCTGGAATGGCACGAGATACATAATAAATCCTACGGCGCGTCAAGCCTTAGTGTCAACATCACAGGTGTGAGAATAGGTGATATGTTGATGGTAACTGCACCTGTTGAACCTCTTACAGCCATAGGCGAAAATATAAAGAGCTTTTCACCATTTGATAAAACTGCTGTCATTGGTTACGCCAACGGATATATGCACTACGGAGCACCTGCCGATATTTATAACAACGGCGGATATGAAACCATAGAATGTATGCTTGCACCCGAGTGGCAAGGTGTATACGAAAACGGCGTGAAAAAAATAATTAAAGAACTTAAATAGTCAAATACCCGTTTCCGATAGGGGACGGGTATTACAGTGTGCAGATAAAATCCATACATCAGGTGCGGTCATAGGGTCTGCACCTGTTTTTTGTATTATTACTATATTTTTTGTGCGTTTTCTCTTGCAATTTGTGCTTTTTTGTGCTAAAATACAAGTGGATTTTTACATTTTATGAAACGAGGTAATAACAATGGCAGCATTTACTAAACTCAGAGTTATTCCCATGCCAAAGGAAGTTTGCGGTGTGGATAATGACGGCAATTTTGCTATTGCAAAAATTCAACCCAAAATATACACAGATAACGAAAAGTTCAAGAAATACGCCGAAACTTTTGCAGAATACGCGGGCAGAATTCACGGCGCGGATTTTGAAATCGCGTGCGGCGGCATTGAGATTTATACCGACCTCGGTCTGGCTAAGGGCGAATACCGCATCGATTGCAACGAAAATAACGTTAAGATATACGCATGCGAGGATAACGGTGTAACCAACGCACTCTCCACCGTTTTACAGCTTATGTGCGTTGACGGCGAATGCATTGATATTCCGCTTGTTAAAATTTCGGATAAGCCGGACTGCGAGTTCCGTTCCCTCATGGTTGACCTTGCCCGTCAATGGCATCCTTTTGAAACCCTTTTTGAATATATCGACCTTTGCTATCTCTATAAAGTGAAGTATTTACACCTGCATTTTATCGATACCCAGAGCTACACTCTTCCCAGTGATATTTTCCCCGGTGTTTCCACCGAAGACCGTCACTATACCAAGGCGCAGATTGCCGAGCTTAACGAATATGCTCACGCACGTAATATCGAGCTTATTCCCGAAATTGAGGTTCCCGGTCATGCGGCGGCAATGGTTAACGCATACCCCGAGCTGTTCGCCAACACTTTGGAGGAGAAAAAAGGCGATGAAGCAGACCCGACTGCGTTTAAAACCAATTTCAAGAATAACATTATTTGCGTCGGCAAACCCGGTATAATGGACAATCTCAAAAAGTTGGTTGAAGAAATAATTGAAATGTTCCCATACTCAAAGTACCTGCATATAGGCGGCGACGAGGCTGAAATCAACGAGTGGAACTACTGCACCGACTGTAAGAAATATATGGCTGAGCACGGTATTTCCACAGTCAGAGAACTTTACACCCACTTCACCAAGCTTATGACGGATATGGTGCTGGGGCTGGGCAGAACCCCTATCGTTTGGGAGGGCTTCCCAAAAGAGGGAAATGAGGCTATATCCAGAGATGTCCTTGTAATCGCATGGGAATCCTACTATCACCTTGCTCCTGATCTTGTTGAAGAGGGCTTTAATATTGTAAACGCTTCATGGGTTCCTATGTATATCGTCCCCAACCGTCGCTGGACTCCCGAGGAGATAATGGCATGGAATGTTTACAACTGGCAACACTGGTGGCCGAAGTCGGAGGCTCGCCTCAATCCTATACATCTTCAGCCCACCAAGCAGGTCAAGGGCGGACTTCTGTGTGCATGGGAATGTACATACGAACAGGATATTCAGCCCGTAAGAGAAAACCTTGCAGCACTCGCAGAGCGTACCTGGAATATCAGACGCTATGCGGATAACGAACAGTTCAGAGAAAAACTGGAATACGTTCTCGAAATGGCAAAAACTCTTGCAGTGAAATAAGCATTATCAAAGTAATAACGCCCTCTTACGCAAAAAACAAGAGGGCGTTGTATTATTGTTCTTCCATAGCCGCAGGTGCAGTGTTTGCGGCTTTTATCATTTCCATTTCTTCCTTTGTGAACTTGGGCTTTCTGCCGTAGGTGTATATTCCGTTTATCTCTTGTTCTATATCGTAAAGCTGTGTGTAACAGAAGCCCATGATGTTCTTGTTATTCAGTAATATCTTCGTAAGAGCTGTATAACGTTCGAGATATTCTTTTTTTGTTTTGGGAGCACTGCCGTAACCCCATCCCTGGACATCACCCGTTTTCCACGCTATGCCGCCGTATTCGCTGACGTATATCGGCTGACTGTGATAATCTCCATCGCGTGTCCAGTTGTTCTGAGGATGTGTTCCCGCTTCAAAGAATGCGTATTTTTCGCCCAGGATTTCCGGGTTTTGTTCATAGTCGTGCAGACAGTAAATATCAGTTGCATCGGTGTGAAATCCCCCCGAAACGTCGATGCAGGGGCGGGTAGGGTCAAAACGCTTTGTAGCAACACATATCTGCTTTATAAACTCGTCCTCAAAATCTTCCCATACCTCGTTGAGCGGACACCATCCGATAATAGAGGGATGGTTGAAGTCGCGCTCCAGCACCTCGATCCATTCGGGAATTACCTGCATGAATCCGTCAGCGTGATAGGAAAGCCCCCAGCTTGCATATTCTCCCCACACCGTGTAGCCAAGTCTGTCGCAGTGATATAAGAACAAAGGTTCAAAGACCTTCTGATGCAGTCTTGCACCGTTAAAGCCCAGCGCCATGGACATTTCTATATCGTCAATAAGCGCCTGTTCGCTCGGAGCTGTCATTATGCTGTCGGGATAATAGCCCTGGTCGAGTACAGTGCGCTGGAAAAACGGCTTGCCGTTGAGAAGAAATTTCATACCGTCGAGTCCAATGCTTCTTAGCCCAAAATAGCTTGTGACTTCATCATTGCCAAATGTGAATTTAACATCGTAAAGTCTGCCATGCCCCGGTTCCCAGAGATGCTTTTCGCAAAGAGTGAATGTCTGAGTGATTGTTCCCGATGCTTTTACTGATGATTTTGCCATAAGCTTATTGTTGTAGGTTATCTCGGTTGCAAGATCGCCGTTGCCATGTACATCTGTGACAACGGTGACCGTACCATTTTCGGTATCAGTATAATACTTAAATCCTTTTATGTGTTGTATGGGTTTGTACTCCAGCCATACAGTCTGCCAAATGCCGGTCGTGCGGGTGTAGTGGCAACCGCGCGAGGCGTAGTTTTTGGATTGCTTGCCGGAAGGAAGTTTTTTGTATCTGATGGGATCCTGCACATGAACTACCAGGGTGTTTTTACCTGCGACAACATAGTCGGTTATATCCGCTTCAAAGGAGGCAAACCCTCCGCTGTGGGTCATAACTTTTTTTGAGTTTATGTATATTGTTGATGTGTAATCCACCGCACCGAAATGCAGAATGGTTCGCCCAGATAACTTTTCCGCGGGAATATCAATTTCACGCTTGTACCAGACCGCATTCATGAAATCAGTATTATTTATGCCTGAAAGCTTGCTTTCGGGGCAAAAGGGGACTATAATCTCACTGTCAAAAGTTTTTTTATCAACCAAACCGCGTTGTTCACCACTTCCGGAATTATCAATTTCAAATCCCCATACGCCGTTTAAAATCTCATAATCACGGCGCTTGAATTGGGGATTGGGATGCTCGTTACGTGGTATCATGTTTGTTTTCTCCTTGAAAATTATGGTTATCTTACGAATATTATATAATACAAGGATTGAAAAGTCAATGCTTGATTGTTTTAAAAAAAAATAAAGAAATTTCAAAATAAGTATTGACAAATCTGAAGTTTTGTGGTATTATATACAAGTCGCAAGTACAAAGCATATATTGTCTGGCCCGGTAGTTCAGTTGGTTAGAACGCTAGCCTGTCACGCTAGAGGTCAGGGGTTCGAGTCCCCTTCGGGTCGCCATTTATGCCTCTGTAGCTCAGTTGGTAGAGCAGAGGACTGAAAATCCTCGTGTCGTTGGTTCAATTCCGACCGGAGGCACTTTTATGCGGATTTAGCTCATTTGGTAGAGCGCCACCTTGCCAAGGTGGAGGTGGCGGGTTCGAGCCCCGTAATCCGCTCCATACGGCGCCATAGCCAAGCGGTAAGGCAGAGGTCTGCAAAACCTTTATCCCCGGTCCGATTCCGGGTGGCGCCTGAAAAGAATAAAACCATGCAGCGCATGGTTTTATTTTTTTGCCATCCGGAATCGGACAGCCGATAGCCTCGAAGAGGCGTCCGGGTGGCGCCAAAATGTCACAGCACTTGCGTCAGCGCAAAATGAAAGAACGGAATCGGACAGCCGATAGCCTCGAAGAGGCGTCCGGGTGGCGCCAAAATGTCACAGCACTCGCGTCAGCGCAAAATGAAAGAACGGAATCGGACAGCCGATAGCCTCGAAGAGGTGTCCGGGTGGCGCAAGTCAGCATAGCACTTGCGTAGACGCATAATGAAAGAAATGTACCAAGTCAACCGAATACCTTGGGTTTTATATTTCTATGTATTCAAACATGTAAACGCATTTTTCTTTGGTTCCGTTATGGTATTCTTTATAATAGGATTTGTGTAAATGTCCGTGAATGTGCCATTTGACACCGTTTGCAAAAACATAATGTGTTATACCTATCAGTCCTGCATGGGCAGCATCGTTTTTTGCTTCGGTAAACATGCAATCATGTGTGATGAGTACATCCGCTCCCTGTGGCATGTCGCGTGCGGTACGCAGGCTTTCGTATTGTGTGTAAGAGGGGAAATCACGATTTTTATAACGGAAGCTGCCTTCGATTCCGGCAATTCGTACTCCGTTGACAGTGACGGATTTCCGGTCGATATTCTGTATTCCGTATTTTTCATAAATATCAAAGCTGTCGTGATTCCCACGCAGAGCGATTATTCTTTCTTTTGGTATGATGTCCAGAATTTTTTGTATATCGCAATCATAAAAATCCCCGAGTAATATGCAAACATCATACTTGTCTATGTTACTCATAAACTCGCTGAAGCTGTCGGGATGAAATCCTGTGTGTCCGTGAACATCCGAAACGGCGACAACCTTTAATCCGAGTTTTGCATATACTGCATTTACGGCGTTGTCGCGGAAATACTGAGAGGCTTCGTTATACTTAATCAGTTCAAATGCATCGAATTTGCCGGCTCTTTTATAAAATTTTTCCGGGTTAAACTTTCTTTTTATGCCAAACATATTACATATTCCTTAAGATTTATGGTGGGGATAAGTATACCATATAACGATTTTGTTGTCAAGTGTTGTTTTTTACTTTACAAAATAAGTTTTTTGTGTTAAAATATAAAGCGTTACATGAACATGTTGCTTCCGTTGTAATATAATATAAGAGTAATATTTTTTGAGGTGAACCATGCCGGATTTTTTGTTAAGAGCTTTTGTAAAAAAACACGAAAATGTGGATGACCCTGCTGTTCGCGCACGATACGGTGTTGTTGCGGGTGTAATGGGTATAATGACAAATATAATATTGTTCATACTAAAAATAACAGTCGGTATACTTTCAAAAAGTGTGGCTATTACTGCCGATGCGGTGAATAATCTTTCGGACTCCGCGTCGTCTGTTATAACACTTGTGGGATTTAAAATGTCGCAAAAGCCGGCGGATGACGAGCATCCCTACGGACATGCACGTATGGAATATCTGTCGGGGCTTTTCGTTTCACTGATTGTTATTTTCATCGGCTTTGAGTTTTTCACCGAGTCTGTTAATGCAATTCTTAATCCGGTTAAAAACGGATTTGATATATTCACCGTTGCTGTTCTGGTATTTTCGATATTTCTAAAGCTGTGGCAGGGTTATTTTAACCGTTCGGTAGGTAAAAAAATAAACTCTGTGGCGCTTATAGCAACTTCGTTTGACAGTGTCGGTGATGCAATAGCTACCTCGGTGGTACTGTTTGGAATAATTATAAGCCTCTCATTCGGCATTGTTCTGGATGGATGGTTCGGTCTTGCGGTTGCAATATTTATTATCATTTCGGGTGTACGCCTTATGAAAGAGGCAATAGACCCTATCCTCGGAATTGCCCCCGATAATAAACTGGTGGAAAATATAGCATCAAAAATCATGTCCTATGAAGGCGTATTGGGTTATCACGATCTTGTTGTTCATAATTACGGCGAAGGCAGATGCTTTGCTTCCGTTCACGTTGAAGTCCCGTCCAATCAAGATATAATGCTGAGCCATGATATTATTGATAATATTGAGTTTGATTTCAAAAAAAATGACGATCTGAATGTCGTAATACATCTTGATCCTATCGAAACGGACAATCCGCTTACAAACGAATTACGTGAGAAGGTGAAATCGCTTCTGTGCGAAATTTCAGATCAGATATCTATGCATGATTTCAGACTTGTCAGCGGAACGACGCATTCCAATCTTTTGTTTGATATATGTATTCCGGCATCATTTGCCATCAATGACATTGAACTCCGTGAGCTTGTTACACATAAAATTAAAGAAATAGACCCGTCTTACAATACTATTCTTACCATTGACAGAAATTATACTTCAACATGTAAATAAACCGAACAAAAACAAGAAGTGCACAGTCGTGCACTTCTTGTTTTTAAACTAATATCAGTGAATAATAGAGGGGTGACCGTGAACGGGGGGCAGTGCATGGGGACGAACAATCTCGCCGCCGTTTTCGTAGGATTCGATAGCGGCGAAAATGTATTCCATGGTAGCCAGAGCGTCACGACCGGAAGAACGAAGGTGCTCAAGAGGTACTTTGTTGGTAACGTCCTCCAGATATGCGTGGATACGCATGGGGAAAGTTGCGTCAAAGCTCTTGACACCGGTATCAAGAATTTCAGTGGGATCGGGCATAGAACCGGGAGCAGGCTCGCCCTTATCAGGAGCTTTCCAGTACTTAAGTCTTTCAACACAGTTTTCAATAACGAAAGTACCCTTTGTGCCTGCCAGCTCAAAGCTCCACCAGCCACCCAGACCAAACATTGCATCGCCTCTCTGGGAGAGAAGGTAACCGACACATCCGTTTTCGAATTTAACATGTACACTCTGAATTGAGAGCATCATATCCTCAGCTTGACGGCGTACACCTGTTCTGTCCATAAATGCCTGAACGTGAGTGATGTTGCCGCAGAAGTAACGCATTACGCTGAAGGGATGAGTTAGGAATGCCTTTGCGTGAGCATAGGGACGATGCCAACGGTTGGACATGAGACCGCCGTAGGTGTTGCTGCTTCCGTTGAATCCGACCTTGTGCATACAGTAAACCTGCTCGCCGACACCGCCGTTGTTCATGATTTCACGCGCACGCTCAGCGGGCTTTGAGAAGTAGTGGTTAAGATTACAGCCGAGATATACGCCTTTCTTGGTCGCAAAGTCAACCATTTCGCGCGCTTCAACGATTTCGTTGGAGATCGGTTTTTCAACCAAAACGTTTTTGCCTGCATCAAGAGCGATCATAACGGGCTCATAGTGCCATGAACCGTTTTCGAAACCGGAGGTTGTAACGTCTACAATGTCCAATTCGGGATGTGCGTTGAGCATTTCCTTTATGTCGTAAAATGCCTCTACACCGTACTCTGCAGCAGCCTTGTCGGCTTTCTCTTTGTTGATGTCGCAGACGCAAACAAGCTCTGCAAGTTCGTCAGCTTTGTAAGCCTTGGAATGAGTATTGCCTATTCCGCCCATGCCGACAACGCCGACCTTCAAAGGTGAATTTGCCATAGTGTTTTTGCCCCTTTCAAATCAGTTAATGTATTAATCCTGAATTTCTTTCTTAAAATCACGCGGAGTAAGACCGAACGTATGTTTGAAAACTCTGGAAAACAGACTCAGATCGTTAAATCCGCACTCGGCGGATATATCGGAAATAGACATATCCGTAGTTTTAATAAGCTCAATGGCTTTTGCGATTCTGTATTTGCGAAGATATTCAAGAGGAGTTATTTCCAGTTCTTTTTTAAATTGCTTTGTTATATAATCGGAGGAAATTCCTACGTTTTCGGCTATCTCAGAGCTTGTTATATCGTTTTTGAAATTGTCCTCAATAAACTTAAGTGTTTTCAAAATGTATCCGTAATACACAACGCCTTCGGCGTTTTCGAATGCCCTTTCGCGTTGCGAAGATGCATATGCACGCGCAAAGAAAATCAGAAAATCCAAAGTGTGTACGCGCAACATTGTTTTCCATCCGATGGCTGTCTGGATTTGCTCATTCACCATTTTGTTGATCATGTTCATCATTTCATGACGCTGAGGAATGTTGAGCTTTACAACGGGAAAAACATTTGTGTTGCAGGATAAAATGTCTTTCAGAATATCAATTGAGGAGATTTCGTTGATAGCAGGGCCAAAAGCGTTTCTGTCAAATAAAATATTGTAGATTGTCGCTTCGTATGCCATTGTGTAGGAATGTATCTGCCCCGGAACGATGCAAAGAACATCACCGGCTGTGAGAATATGTGTTCTGCCGTTGTGATTGTGAACCATAAACCCCTTTTCTACATAAACAAACTCAAAAAAGTCGTGTGTATGAAAAGATCCTTTGGTCTGGTACACCTTATTGATACGTATGTTGATTCCGAAGGGGGCGAACAGCTCACTGCCTTCCAGGACGCGGTATTTGACCGTGGATTTATCGTTTTTCATAAATAACAGCAATTCAGCATAAAATTATTATTTCATGAAGGTACATTCGTCAACCTTGATGGGCTTACCGCCGGCACGCAGTGATTCAATGGCGGAATGTATAACAGTCTGTGCTTTGAGACCGTCCAGACCCGAACCGTTTATGTCGGAAGGCTTCACACCGTTTTTAACTTCTTCGATAAAAGCGAAGATGCGGTTTCTGAATGTGTCGCCGAAGTCACGGTGATGGTCGCCGAAAACCGGATTGGTGAATACTTCCTTAACGGGATTTCCGGCAGGATAAAGGGTAGCTTCGCGCCACATATCTTCGAAAATCAAACGTCCGTTTATACCTGCGACTTCGCAACGCTCCATCGGGTGTCCGCGTGTTATGTCGTATGAGCTTGTAAGATGGCCTACGGCACCGCACTTAAACTTCATGTTGATGGAAGCGGTGGAGTAGATGAAACGTCCGGATGACTTCATTGCAAAGCAGGATACCTCATCAACATCACCCATAAAATGACGCATAATATCAACGCTGTGCGGATTGAGAGCCTTGAGATGATAATACTCAGTATCAAGGTTGGTATCCGGTTTACCTATCCACAGAGCCATGTTGCAGAATAAAAGCTCGCCGATTTTCCCCTCGTTCTGCCAGCGCTTTGCATGGTAAGCAGCCTGAGTGAAGCGATGGTTCATATCAATGGCAAAGCATCTGTCAAGCTTCTTAGCGGTTTCAACCATTTTTCTTGCGTTGTTAAGGTCGTTGGAAATGGGCTTTTCGCACAGGACGTGGCATCCCGCTTCAAGTGCCTGTATGGTGGGTGCAAAATGGTCGGAGCTGTATTCAGAACCGCCGGTAGACACACTGCACATATCAGGCTTTAATTCTTTGAGCATTGTTGCTGCATCCAGATAATAAGGTACATCAAACTTCTTTCCCGCGGCTTCTGCACGATCCTGACGGAGGTCGCACACACCCACAAGCTCTGTATTGGGGTTTTCGTAATAAGCCGATGCGTGGATATTTCCTATGTGGCCCATGCCGATGACACATACACGTAACATAATAACTAACCTCTCGCTGCAATGAGCACCGTTGAAGCGGCGATCCGCTTCAACGATGTTCATGAAATTTTATCAGTCTTTTACACCCATATTGTTAAGGGTTTCGGTAAGCTTTTTAGCTGCTTCGGGATCACCGATGTGCATGGAGTTGTAAGCTTCTTCACTGCTGATGAAGCCTCTGTCCAGACCGTCAACACCGTGCCAGGTAACATTTGTGTAAATCGGGTCTATGTTGCCTGTTTCCTTTTCGCGCTTTGCAATGTGGTTTTCCATGCGCTTGGTGAGACATTCAACAACTTCGGGGTACTTGTCCGCAACGTTGTCGTATTCCTCGGGGTCGGAAATGAGGTTGTAAAGCTCTACTGCGGGCTTGAAGTGGAAATCGGGCTCAAGTGCACGGATAAGCTTCCACTCAGGGGTACGCCAGCCGTGCTTTCTCATCCAGGTAGCTTCGGTGATGTACATTTCGCTTTCCTGAACGAATTCCTCACCGCGGTAGAGGTTCATAAGGTTGCGACCGTCAAAGGAAACATCAGTATTGATGTCGAGAATATCAAGAATTGTGGGCACGATATCCTTAGGCTGAACGAAATCCACAAATCTCTTTGCATTCAGTCTTTCGCCGTTAGCCAGCTTTCCTTTGTAACGGAACGCAAGAGGTACGGTGAGAGTGCAATCGTAAAGACCGTGATGGTCAAAATAGCAGTCGTGATCGTACAGGGTTTCACCGTGGTCGGAGGTGAATACCACCAGAGTATCTTCTTCCAGTCCAAGGCTGTCAAGACGGTCGAGAATCTGCTGGATGCAAGCGTCCATGTAAGCAACTGCGCCGTCGTACTGGGCAACTATGTACTCGGCATCGGTACATCCTTCGGGGAACCAGGTCAGGAAGTAATCTCTGAAGGGCTTGAATTCGTACACCGGAACGAGTGTTTTGACCTCAGGGTCCTTTTCGTCTTTGGTGTAGAATACTCTGTCAAAAGGCATGGGAGGAAGATAAGGACTGTGAGGATCCATGTGACGCAGGAACAGGAACCAGGGCTTATCTTCGCTTGCAAGTCTTTCAAGCTCGGGTATGGCAACCCTGTTGCAGGCTTCGGCTTTGTGAGCTCTGCCGTCGTCCTGGTCAGGACCCCAGCCGGGGAATGCAAGATACTTGTCAAAACCGCGTGCGGCAACGTGACCGGTAAAACCGATACAAGTAGTGTTATATCCGTTTTCTTTGAGAATCTCTGCAAGAGTCACACATCCGTCTGCATAGTCACCTTTGTGACGCAGAGCAACGATACCTGTTGAGAAAAGATCCTTACCGGTGAGCATTGAAGCATATCCGGGGGAAGTGGGAATAGAAGGGCTGTAACAGTTATCGAAAACGATGCCGTCTTTCAGATATTTATCCATGTGGGGGGTAGTAAGTCTGTCATAGCCGTAAAGACTCATATGGTTTGCACGCATACTGTCGATACCGAAGAACAGAACATTTGGTTTTTTATTCATGTTGTTATCTCCTTTTTATCAGGGCTTATCTTGCGCCCAGTGCTTTGAGAAGTGAATTCATGTATCCGTAGCTTTCAGCTGCTATTGCCATGGCATTAATGGGATCCTGCTCGGGACCTATTACTTCGAGACATACAGGGCCGTCGTAGTTAACATCCACCATAGCCTTGAAATAACCTTTAAGGTCAATTTCGCCTCTGCCGCAAGCCTGGTTCATAGGTTCTCCGGGAGAAGGTCCGGGGCCTACGCAGTCACGAATGTGTACGTGCTTAACTCTGGAAATAACCTGAGGAAGAGCTTCGGCAGGGTTTTCACCGGCGCGGTGGATGTGGCTGGGGTCCATATCAACACCAAAGGCGTCGCAGGTGACACCCTCCATCATACGCAGAGTGGTGGGAGTGTTGTAAATAGCAGAGTTAACGTGAGCTTTGCAGCACAGTGTTACGCCGTATTCCTTTGCCTTTTGAGCAAGTACGTTTGTAACTTCGATGGATTCCAGAACAGACTGCTCGTCATCCATTATACCGCCGGGACCGATGTTAAGAATCGGAATACCTATTTCATTTGCAGCCTGGCAGGCTTTAATTATTCTGTTAATGTCGCGGGAAGCAACTTCTGAGGAAAGGATTTCAAGACCGTTTCTCTTGACACAGTCCTTGATATACTGAGCCTGCTCCTTCCAGTTGTTGAGATCAAGATGTGGATTCATGCCTTCAATGGCACAAATTTCGACGCCGTCATAGCCGGCTCTTTTTATGTAGCGGCAAGCATCGGAGAAAGCAACTGTCTTAAACAGTACGGAATTTACGCCGAGTTTAATCATATTCTTTCCTTTCCGGCATAATGCCTGAAAATTTTTGTCAACTCAATTATATAACAAAAAATAAATTATATCAACCCTTTTTTCAAAATTTGTAATATAAAAAACGAAAAAAAACAAAAGCCGAAAAAATTTTTGCAATTAAGGTTATTGCAAAAAATATTACACTGTGTTATAATGGTGCAAATTGCACAAGGAGCTTGTATGAAAACAATCAATATAACCAATGGCGAATGGTTCAATAAATATTTTGAAAAGACATACAATCAACACGGAATACCATTTAACGAAGCAATGATGTCGGGTGTGGCTCCCGAACCGATATATGATGATGACTTTATCAGAATACGTGCGGCTGAAAACAATGTTACCGTGTCGGAATACGAAGAGAAAATGGCACTTTTCGGGGATTTTATAAGGAATACGTCACAGTACGAAAAGGTTGTTTTGTGGTTTGGAGCTGACTGCTTTTGCCGGATGAACATGATAACCGTGCTTGCGCTGATGGAAAACGCAGGGTGTAAAGCCAAGGTTTATTCGGCGGTGACAGATGACGAAAGCTTTGAAATAAAACAACAGCCTCAGCCCGTATATCTTGGCACATGGCGCGAGATTTACCGAAACGTTCTGCAAATGAAACGACGTATATATTTCGGTGATGCAATACTGGACAATGCTGTTGAAATGTACCTTGATTACCTTGCTCCCGATGGAAGATTTGCGCGTTATATAAAGGAAAATCCCTATAAAAGCGATGAAGAATTGCTTGTTGATATAATTAATATGAGTGCCGATTACGGACTCAGCGACATACAGATAAAAGCGCTTATAAAAAAGTACAGAGAGCAGTGAATTTCACTGCTCTCTGTGTTTTTATCGTTGTTCAATACTGAAGAAACTGTTTTACGGTGGCTTCAACATCCTTCGCTTTGAAAACGGAAGAACCCGCAACAATAACATTTGCACCGCACTCGGTTACAAGACCTAAGTTGTCCAGTGTAATACCGCCGTCAACTTCTATATCAAGCTCCGGATTGTGAACCTGCGCCATTTGTTTAACAGCCTTGATGCTTTCTATTGTTTCCGGAATGAAGCCCTGACCGCCGAATCCCGGCTCGACAGTCATGACAAGTACCATTTCAACATGCTTTATAAGGGATTCGAGAACAAAAGCGGGGGTCTTGGGTTTAATTGATATAGCCGCTTTTTTACCGCATGCATGTATTTTGTCAATAACCTCCATGTGATTTTCACAGCTTTCGTAATGGAAGGTTATGATGTCGGAACCTATTTTTGCAAATGTTTCAATATAGCGAACGGGGTCGGTTATCATAAGATGGGTATCAAAAACCATTTTGGAAATAGGACGTAAGGACTGGATAACCGGAACACCGAAAGAAATATTGGGTACAAGCAATCCGTCCATAACGTCAAGATGGATGTACTGAGAGCCTGCGTCTTCAACTTTTTTTATTTCTTCGCCAAGTTTTGAAAAATCGCACGCCAGAATTGACGGAGAAAGTTTAATCATACAAAAAACCTGCCTTTTTTAGAATTTGAGCTCAGTAGCATTAATTTTACGTTGCCATAAAATATACTAAAGCCCGCGGCTTTGGACGGGAATCGGAACGAAAAAACAAAGGAATACAAAAAATTATTCCCGCCAAACCGCTATATTATATACCAAACGCAAAGCATTGTCAAGAGTTTGACAGTGCTTTGCCATTTTTTGTTATTTTTGCCGACCTTAAACGACATGTTTTTTATGGCATTTGGGCTATACTGTTGCTGGAAATTATATATTTTATACGTTGAAGGTTTGTATATGATATTGTATGCCGATGTTTACATATTAATCAATGTTTTTTGCAACTGGCTTGCGTTTTTTACTTGCGGTAAAATGCTTTCACTGAAAATCAGACCTGTCAGGCTGATTATTGGTGTTGTGATACTCAGTATGTATGGTTTTATAAGCATATTCTTACGTGTTAATGCTGTGACGGCAGTTTTTTTTCATATGGCTGCTCTGTGTGCGGGATGTATTGCGGTATACGGATTACCGAGTGCTGTACAGCTTTTCAAGACAATTATTGTGTTTTTTGTAAGCTGTGTTTTTATCGGAGGTGTTGCGGGATGGCTGTATGGTCTTGCAGGCGGAAAAATGATTATAGCTTTGCTCCTTACCCCCGTTATATACGGTATATGGCTGCTTGTTTTTGAAAAAACCATGACGGATGTACACAAAAAATCTGTAAGTGTGGAAATCGACGGAGTACGGCTGAAAGGTCTTGCGGACAGCGGAAATCTGTTGATCGACCCTCGAAGCGGTTTACCCGTCATTGTAATTTCACCGACCGCCGGTTTTTCATTTGCAGATAAAGAATGCTTTGAAACAGAGGTATCGACCGCAGCGGGAAATGATATTCTCATGTGCTTTAAACCTTGCAGCGTCACTGTCGGTAAAAGGGAGGTTTGTGCCGTAGCCGCGGTTTCTGCAAATAATTTCGAGGAATATGACTGTATTGTTCCTGTCAAACTGATATAATGGGGGAAAAGAAATGAATGATATAATCGATAAATTAAGATTGAAACTGTACAGGATGTTTTTACGTCCGATGCACGGAGTGTATTACATAAACGGTGCTCAGACTCTTCCGCCGCCGCTTGAAGCCGAGCGTGAATCTGAATTGCTGGAAAAAATAAAAGTGCAGGGAGACGACATCAAAAGCCGTAACATACTGATTGAACATAATTTGCGTCTGGTGGTGTATATAGCTAAAAAATTCGAAAATACGGGTATTGGCATCGAGGACCTTGTTTCCATAGGTACAATAGGGCTGGTAAAAGCTATAAATACTTTTCGGAATGATAAAAATATAAAGCTTGCAACCTATGCCTCACGTTGCGTTGAAAACGAAATACTTATGTATCTGAGAAAAATAAATCCGCAGAAAAACGAAATATCAATAGACGAACCGCTTAATGTAGACTGGGACGGCAACGAATTGCTTTTGGGAGATATTCTGAGCAGCGAGGAAGATATGGTTTACAGAGATATTGAGCGCAAGGAGGAGCACGGCATAATAATGAAAGCGGTTGAAACACTGTGTGAAAGAGACAAACGTATTGTATATATGCGTTTTGGACTGTGCGGAGAAAAGGAAAAAACCCAAAAGGAAGTAGCTGATCTTTTAGGAATTTCGCAAAGCTATATATCCCGAATTGAAAAGAAAATAATAAACACATTGAAAAAGGTACTGAGCCAATAAATACATATTAGTACCAAAAGGGGAGAAGCGATGGAAATGAATATACAAAAAAACAGCGGTAATAAGTTATTGCTGTTGCCCGACGGACAGAATCCTCTTGTACATGTAAATATAAAATACCCGCTCTCGGGAGACGAAAAGATAGATAAATACATTGTAAATATTGTATCCGGTCTTGAAAAATTTGCGCGTAAAAAACTGGTTAAGCGGGCAAAAAAGTTTTATGGGAATTTACAGTCTGCACAGCCGTTTTCATTGGTTGCCACGTTCAGGGTTACACTCGACAACGAAAAGCTTTTTTGCTTTTATCTGGATGCTTTTGTATGGCAGGGCAGTGGACGAAGTGTCGTAAAGAGAATACCGCTTAATTTCGACCGCACGGTATCCTCACTTATTTTTCCGTTGGAAAAAAGAAAAAGACGGGAGCTTACGGGTAATCTCCGAGTTGCGCTTTCCACTATGGTTTATGACAAAGCATATTACTCTGATTGTCATAAGCGTGCACTGAGGTATTTAAGGAAAAATAACGCGGTTATTTCACGGGATGGCATATATCTGACATATAACAGCGGCATACTGGCGCCTCACGACAGGGGAGCCGTCAGCATTTTGCTTTTTCCGCTCCGTAATTAATACGGAATTTTATAGTTTTTTCCGTTGACAATCAATTTGCGAAGTACGTATATAAATGAATGATTAAATATAGAAAAACGTTTTGTTTTTTTATATAAAAGTCTTTACATTTTTTGTTTTGTGTGTTATAATGCGGTAGTAAGCAGTGTTTTGCAACACGAGAATAACCGCAAAAGCGGAAAAAGAAAAAGAGGTGCACCAATATGTTCCCCTTGAAAGACAAAAGAATACGTATCGGCGGTTGGTGGTCTACCGACCCAAAGCTTATTTCCGATGAGTATGTGAAAGCTATCGCTGAAAATGGATGTGATTTTATAATGACATCTCAATTGAGCGATACCGCAAAAATCAAAGAATTGCTTTCCTATTGCGATAAATACGGAGTTGAGTGTATAGTTTACGACCAAAGGCTTTATGACCGCGAAGACGTGGATGTTGCTTCCATCACCAAGGAATACAGCGGCTATAAGAGCTACGTGGGTAATATGGTCAAGGACGAACCCGGTACGGATGAATTTCCCCATTTGCGCAGAGTTTACGATAAGTTCAGAGCAGAGACTCCCGGTAAGGATGCTTACATAAATCTCCTTCCGATGTATGCCAATGCAGCTCAGCTTAAATACGGCGCAGGTGCCGCGGCAATAAAGTACTATGATAAGGACCCGGATCTTTACAAAAAACACCTTGAGGATTACTGCGAAGCTTTTGATACTCCCTACCTCTGCGTTGATGTGTATCCCTGCCGTAATGCTCCGGATGGCGTTACACGTACTATTTATAACGGTTATCTTGAGAATGTAAGTCTCATGGCGGAAACCTGCCGTAAGTATAACCGTGAAATGTGGATAATGGTTCAGTCGCTTGTTTGGTATGCAAATGCTACACCGCCGGACGAAATCGACCTCAGATGGCAGTTCTACACAGTTCTTGCATTTGGTGCAAAGGCTATATTCCACTATTGTCTGGCAACTCCTCCCGGACACACTCCCGGTCTTCTTACCTCCGAGGGAACCAAGTCCGATCTTTATTATCCCGCTCAGCGTTGCCATCGTTTTCTGCATGCTATCGAGGATGTATACTATCAGTACAATCCTGTCGGTGCGTTTAACGTTAACTGCACAGACGAGTATGAGTACCTTAAGTTCAGTGCGCAGTATAAGAATTTTGCCCCTATCAAAGAAGTTGTTTCCGACGATCAGCTTCTTGTGGGATGCTTTGAAAAGCAGGACAACAAAGGTTATGCCTTCACGATAGTAAATATGACACAGATAAGCGAACGTAAGACAGCTCGCGCAAAGCTTAAAATAGAGGGCAAGAAGGTGACCGTTTACGCGGATACTATGTCATATACCATTGCTCCTGTTGATGGATACTATGAATTTGATTTGCCTTGCGGAGAGGGCGCGTTTGTAACAGTAGAATAGTTTGAATTATAACGAGCCGAGCCTCGGCGTTCGGCTCGTTTTGTGAATTGCAGATGCAATTCACATCTTTTTGAGCATTTGAGGAAACGTTTTCCTTATTTTTGCCGTATTTTCATTCAAATTGTTTTGGATGTATTTACTTTTTATAATTAATATGCTACAATGTGGCTACAAAAAATGTAAAGGATGTGCTTTATGTTAACTCTCAAAGAAAAAAGAATACGCATAGGTGGTTGGTGGTCTACCGACCCGAATCTTATATCCGACGACTATATAAAAATGATAGCCGATGTGGGCGCTGATTTTATTATGTCCTCTGAGCACGGTGATGAAAAACAAATTGACGAACTTCTTACATATTGCGATAAATACGGCGTTGAATGTGTTCTTCAGGATTCACGCATTTATGATAACGAGGATGCCGATATTGCCGGAATAACAAAAGGCTATGCTCATCATCCGAGCTTCGTGGGTCATATGATAAAAGACGAACCCGGCACGGACGAAATGCCCAAGATACGCCGTCTTTACGATAAATGCAACGCCGCTCTTCCCGGAAGAAAAGCATATATAAATCTCCTTCCGATGTATGCCAATGCAGCTCAGCTTAAATACGGCGCAGGCGCGGCGGCTATCGAGTATTATGACAATGACCCGAAGCTTTACGAAAAGCATCTTGACACATATTGTCAGATATTTGATACACCATATATCTGCGTTGATGTATATCCCTGTCGTGTGGACGAAAACAACAAACGTATCATGTATCCCGGATATCTGGAAAACATAAATGTAATTGCTAAGTGTTGCCGCAAATATGACCGCGAGCTGTGGATAATGGTACAGAACATGATGTGGTACGCTTGCGATAATACGCCTGATGAGGCTGAGTTAAGATGGCAGTTCTTTACAATGCTTTCTTTCGGAGCAAAAGCGATTTTCCACTTCTGCCTTGCTACCCCTACGGGTCATACTCCCGGCCTTATCACCAAACAGGGCACCAAGTCAGATCTTTATTATCCTTCTCAGCGTATGCACCGCTTTATCAAGGCTATCGAGGATGTTTATCTGCAGTATGATAATATTGGTGCGTTTTGTCTCAATGGCGACGATGAACATGCATATATGCAGTTCACCGACCAGGTGAAGAACTTCAAGCCGATAGAGGAAATTGTATCCGGTCAGCGTTTGTTGGTGGGTTGCTTTGAAAAACAGGATAAGTATGCATTTACCCTTGTTAACATGGAGGCTGTTGATGACTGTGTAACAGCACATGTAAAGCTTAAGCTTGACGGTAAAAAGGTTACCGTGTACGCAGACACTATGTCTTACACTGTTGCACCGGTTGACGGCTATTATGAATTTGACATACCTTTTGGTGAAGGTTTGTTTGTAACGGTTGAATAATCAAATATAAGCATAAAAAAGCAAAAACTCTTTCGAGTTTTTGCTTTTTGTTATTCCACGTCGCCTTTGACAACATCCAACATGTAAACCGTATCGGCAATGTCAAATTCGTTGTCCTTGAAAACCAGATTTTCTGTTGAAACGGCTTTCAGCACGTGAGGATGTGCGGTTATGAATGTATTGTTTGTGACGATAATGTTTTTGTGGTAATATCCGTCTTTTTCGTTAGGGCAGGGGATTTGAGGGAAAATGTTTATGACATTGTGGTTTACACTTCGTTTTCCTATTATACCGCATCTGTCAAAAATGTTGTTTCGTATGGTAACATCTCTCACACAGCCCGATTCAAACCAGTGATTGGTGTCTCCTGAAATGTGAATGCAACTGCCGAAGGTGTTGAAGCGGTTGTTTTCCACACGAACCTTTCCGCGGGTTGTTATAAGCAAGCCACGGGGGAATGCTTTTTGCATAGTACAGTTTGTAACCGTAAGATTGGGTGCCGCATCCAGACTTTCGATGCAATCCTTGAGATTTATATTTTTGTCTGTTTCGTTTTCAAATTCTATAACGCAAAGACTTCTGCTTATTTGTTTTACGGATTTGACAATATTTTTTTGAACGTCCATCAGAGTATTGTGATTGATAAATTCGACACTTTCGCCGGCTTCAAATATATCAACGCCTAACTGCTGATGATGTACAAAGCGTGCCAGAACAGTTCTTTTGTCAATAAACTTGTCAATCTGCATATATATTCCGTGACAGTTCAGACAATCGTCGAAATGCTTTTCAAAAAAGCAGTTGTTAAGCGTGATATTACCGCGGCAATTAACAAAGTGTGTAGCATCTGCGTAGGACGAAACGTAACGGCCGTCGGAGGGTGTTATTTTTAATGCTTCGAGAGTTATATTTTCGGACTTTTGGCACAAAACGCCCATGCCGAGTGCATGATGAAGTGTCACGTTTTCGAGAGTTACGTTTTTAGAATAATCCATAAAAACACCGCATGCATAGCGTTCTCCGAAATGTATGCACAAGGTGTTACCCGGTTTGGGCACGCAGTCAAGCCTTTTTCCCGACAGAGTTACAACCGACGTGTTATTTTCATCTGCGAATGCGTCCATATCTTTTATCAATGTGCGTGATGTGCCTTCTGTTATAAAATCAGTTTCGGAATCTATGTCAAGAAAAAATTCCGCTTCTGCATCCTTTGCACCGGGCATAGTGAATTTCAAGGAATGATTTACCACTTTGAAAGGGGAGTTGTCCCAAATTTTTATTTTGAGAAGTTTTTCTCCCGATTCCAGAACAGTCGCGTGAGCGTATTGCGCCACAGGATAGTCCACCGAGAGATTTTTGACGGTAACATCGCGTGAATTTGTTATTTCAATCGGAACCATTACGCCGTGAAATATCAGCTCGGCACCATTACCTTCAATAGTAATGCCATCAAAATCAATTATCGGTATACCGATTTTCTTGTATCCGTCATTGTCGTGGTTAAGTATACAGCTTACACGTTCCGCGGCGTAATCCGGATAAAAATTATATCGTCCCTTTTCAAATTCCAGCATCTTGTCGCCGGTTTGCTTCATGGATTCCAGAGCGCTAAGAACGGTGTAGGCAATATCTTCATGTGTGTGCCGTATTATCATCTTTGTATCCTCATCTGAAAACAGAATTGTCGGTATTGTATATTTCTTTTCGCATTATGCGGTAATCGGCGGATAAAACGTTGATATCCACTTTCTCTGCAATGACCTTTACTACATATTCAGGATTGAGGTAATCATTGTTTCCCGAGGTGAGACGTGCGTTAATCGTAAGTATTCCGTCGGCGTAGCTTGCGTTAATGTGTTTTATGTTTTCCGAAATATCCGTAACAGCCTCGCTGGATTTGGTTTGTTTGAGTATCATCACAGGGGGTGTAAAGACCTCATTCGCCCGTTCACTTATGTCCGAAGGGCAGGGAATGGTAATTTCATAATCGCAGGTGCCTATGGTCTTAAGAGGCATAACGGGACGCTTTACGTAATACACTTCAAGACCGGCGGGAAGAGTGTCGTTCAGTGCTTTCATTATGTCCTCGTATTCCATTTCTTCGGTAATCTGTGTGTCAAGAACTTCACATTCGCTTTCGGCACCGATACTGAGGTTGAGACCGAATACCAGCTTGGGACGGGGATTGAAGCCCTCACTGTACGCTATTGGCAAGCCTGCACGTCGGAAAGCCCTCGCCATTGTGCGGTTGAGATCAAGATGAGATATAAATCTCATGGGGCCTGTTTTCTTAAAACGTATTCTTATATCTTTTTTTATGTTATTCATCTTCATCATCCTTTGAAATTTTGTGCATCTGACGCTGAGCATTTATAAGACCGTAGTAAATGCCGCGCTTTTCAATCAGTTCGTCATGAGTTCCGCTTTCGGCAATGGTGTTGTTGTCAATCACAATAAGTCTTGTGGCGTTTCTGAGGGTTGACAGACGATGAGCAATCGCAAGGGTAGTGCGGTTCTTTGTGAGCTTTTGCAGTGCATCCTGAATCAGCTTTTCCGTTTCTGTGTCAAGAGAAGCGGTTGCCTCGTCCAGAATAAGTATTTTGGGATCTGTCAGCACTGCACGAGCGATTGCAAGTCTTTGACGCTCGCCGCCTGAAAGCGTATAGCCGCTTTCGCCGATATATGTGTTGTAGCCGTCGGGTAACTTCATAATGAAGGAATGCGCATTGGCGAGCTTTGCGGCACGTATTATTTCCTCACGTGTGGCAGCAGGATTGGAGTAGGCGATATTCGCGTAAATCGTGCCGGAGAACAGGAATGTTTCCTGCAACACCGCACCAATCTGTGAACGCAGACTATGCTGTGAAAGGTCTCGTATATCATGACCGTCAATGCGTATAGCACCGCTTTTTACATCGTAAAGACGCATAACAAGGTTTATGAGCGTGCTTTTTCCGGCACCGCTTCGTCCTACAATGCCTATCATTTCGCCCGGCTTTATCGATAGATTGATGTTCTTTAGTACCTCGTTGGTTTCTTCGTAAGAAAAATCCACGTTTTCAAAGTCGATATTGCCCTTGATATCGATATCCAGTGCATCACTTTTGTCTGTCACCTCGGGCTCTTCGTCCACTATTTCAAATACCTTGGTCACAGAAGTGAAAGTACGCACTATCATTCTGGGGAGATGGGAAGCCCAGCGCAGCGGACCGTAAATAAATGAGGCATAAGACGATATCATGGTCATGTCGCCAAAAGACATTTCCCCTTTAAGTATAAGAACACCCACGAAATAGGTGATTATGTATGAACCGATACCAAAAGCAAAGTTTGATATGGGCGTAAGTATGTTCCATATTATTTCGTTTTTTTCGGATATTTCCGCAACGTCTTTTGCGGCCTTATCATACTTTTCGGTTTCGCGTTTTTCCGTTCCGAACACTTTTACTACGCGTATTCCTTTGAAAATATCGTGAAGAACCGTGTTGGCTTCCGAATCCACAAACCACTGCTTGTGATACAATTTGTGTGTGTAGCTGTGTATGAGTCTGAAAAGAATTGCCACAAAGGGTGCAGGTATCAGTATAAGCAATGTCAGAAGGGGATTGTAGAATAAAAGAACAATGACAACTGCTGTAAATGTCAACACTTGCTCGATAATATTTGGTAATTCACGGGTTATAAACTGGCTTATACGCGATGTATCATTTGAAATTCGGTTCATCAGGTCGCCCGCGGTACGCTTGGAAATATCCGCCACCGACATGGCTTGAACCTTTTCAAAGGTCATATTGCATAGGGTTACAACGATTTTATTACCAACCTTGGCAAGCAGATTGTTTCTGAAAATTCCTAAAATACGGGTGGCGAGATTTGCCACTGCAAGACCCAGTACGAGGATAATAAGTCCCCATGTGACATTGCCGAGTACTTTTTGCGTGTTGTCGGCGTTTATGTAATCGTCCACCATAGCTTTTTGAATTTGTGGTGTGATAAGCTGTATGGCTGTTGTCATGAAGAATAAAACGACAGACAGAAGAATGGGGAGCATATAGGGCCTTGCAATCTTGAAAAGACGTTTCAAAATTTCTCTTTTGCCCATGGAGCAATGTGCACATTTGCTTGAACCATCACGGTAAATACGTCCGCACTTTGGGCACTTGCGCTCTTTTACATCAACGCGGAAGCCGTCCTTGCCTTCTTTTTTTGCATTGAGTGCTTTCACGGCTGCGGCAAGTGCCAGATTGAATTTCATATCGGCACGGCACAATTCGAACAGCTCTGAATTCTTCTCGTATTCTATGCGTACAAGTCCGACTTCGGTGCGAAATTTGAAATTCTCCATTGAATCAAAGTCTAACTCTTCGCATACTATTTCTTTTTCAACTTCGGTAACACGAAGCAGTTTTCCGTCAGCAAAGAAAAGCCCTCCGCTTACGACCTTGTTGTCGGATGTGAGATTGAAAGGAAAGCCCTCCGGTCTTTTGTCGCCGTAGGTATCCTTTACCCATTTCTGTAAAGGAGTGGGGGGAGCTTTTTTCTTTTTGAAAATTTTTCTGTATAGCTTTTTGAGCAGCTTCATAAGTATAACTCTATTTTTCTGAAAGATTTTTTGTCCAGGGCTTCAAGACTCTCTATTTCGAAACGATTAGAATCAACGTCCAGAATAAACACCCTGTCCTGCGAAACGTGTATTATGCTTTTGAAGGTGTCTTTCACCGTGAAATCGTAATTTCCTCTGTCGCACTTTACCTTCCAGTAGGAATAACCGAAGCGTTCCTTTAAGGAAAGAACCTTTTCAATTTTTGGAGCAAAATATTTTGAATCCAGTTCATTATCCAGTAATGACGCAGTTTCAGCAAAATCACGGGTGTTGAATATTATTCCTATTTCCCCGTTGTCATCTGAAACAGAAATATATTCATAGGGCTTATCGAACGGGAACGCTCTGTGCAGAAATGCTCTGCGCTTTCCTGTAAGCGGCCCTTTTTCTTCGGAGGGATTCTTTGTGTCATCACCATGTGGTGCACCGTGATGGCGACGGGGTTCCTTTGTTGCCTTTGAAGTTATCTGAGTGTCAATCATGAGAAATCCGTTTTCCGTAACGGAAAAATTGCTGTTTTCTGGTGTGAGTCTGACAAGTTCTATTGCGTTATCAAGTGTATGTTCCATTGTTACTCCTCATTCAATACCGATGGTTTTCAGTGCTTCCAGCTGCATCTGATATAAGCGGTGATAATCTCCCTGTTTTTCAAGCAGCTCCTTGTGTGTACCGCTCTCGGTCATCTTGCCGTTGTCAATGACTATAAGCTTTGTGGCATCGCGTAAGGTGGAAAGACGGTGCGCTATGATGATTGTGGTACAGTTTTTGGTTATATGGGTTATGGCTGACTGTATCATACGCTCCGTTTCGGTATCCATGGCGGCGGTCGCTTCGTCAAGTATAAGTATTTTCGGGTTTTTCAGTATTGCACGCGCTATGGATACTCTCTGCTTTTCACCGCCTGAAAGTTCTCGGTTTCCCCAGCCTATGGGTGTGTTGTATCCATCGGGGTATTTAATTATAAAAGAGTGAGCCCCGGCGGTTTTGGAGGCGGCAAGCACTTCTTCATATGTGGCATCCGGTTTGGCGTAACGTATGTTTTCAAGAATGGAGCCGCGGAAGAAATAAGTTTCCTGTGAAACTATCGCTATGTTTTTGTGCAGCTGCTCAAAACTCATATCTCTGACATTTACGCCATCTATGAGTATTTCTCCGCTTTCGGTATCATAAAGTCGTGTGAGCAGGTTGGCGAGGGTTGATTTTCCTGCACCTGTTTTTCCTACGATTCCCAGCGTTTCACCCGCATTCACTTCAAATGAAACGTTGTCGATGGTTTTGCGGTTTTTGACGTAAGAGAAGCATACATCCTTAAACACCACGTCTCCCTTTATATCGGGCATATCTACGGTGTTATCGGCTTCTCGAACATCCGGCTCGGCGTCGATTATTTCAAACATGCGTGATATTGCATTCAGACAGTTGGCCCACCAATCGGTAACCTCCGTCAGAAAATCAAGAGGACCATATATCATACCCATGTACATTGTGTAGGTCATAAGTTCGCCGTAGTGAAGTTTACCTGATATAACCAGATATCCGCCGTATGCCCACACTATGTAAGAACCGATACCCATGATGTAGTATACCAGGGGGAACACCGAGTTCTGAGATATATTCAACTCCGTTTTTGCATTTGAATTATCTCTGTTGCGCTTGTCAAAACGTTGTATCTCGGCTTTTTCGCGCGCAAACACCTTAACTATTCTCATGCCCGTAAGAACGTCGGCTATAATTGCATTAAAGGAACGGCTTTTGGAATAGCTCTTGGCGTGAAGCTTGCGGAAGAATTTTAAAATTATGCTGTACAGAATAACAAAAACCGGAACCGGCACAAAAGTAAGAAGCGTCAGAAGCGGACTCATGCAGAACATGAGAACAGCTATTCCGATAAACTGGAATATGTTGGTCACAAAGTACGGGAATCCGTCACAGAAGAACCAGTAAAGTGTATTGGAATCGTTGTTTATGCGGGTCATCAATCCGCCTGTTTGACGTCCTGTGAAAAAGCCCAGCGAAAGACGACCGATAGAATTAAAAATTTCTTTTTTAAGGTCATACGTGACACGTGCGGCAATTTTGGAATGTATTACGCCGTTAATGATTGTAAGAAGAGAGGAAATTACATTCGAACCTATCAGTGCGGCAAGCAGAAGCCCGATTCTGCCGTAAAGCGAGCCTCCCGGCTTCAAAACATCATCATACATGACCTTACCGCTGATGTAAGGCATTATTATTCCCAGAAGTGTTGTGAGGATAATTCCGGAAAACAGCAGAAAAAGATAGAATTTATAACGCTTGAAAAATGGCAGGAGACGCGCTACAAGCTTGCCCTTTTCCATACATCTTGGGCATATTTTGCGTTCCGGCTCGGGGTAACGTGAGCCGCACTTGGGACAACATGTTTCATGGTGGGGATGATCCTGAATCTCACCGATATTACCGTCTTTTACAAGGTTATTAAGACATTTCGCAAAGGTGAATGCATCATGCTTTTTGGAAAAAGTAGCATTGAATAATACTGCCGTATTTTCACCGTAATCCGCTACAAGGCGGCAAGATGAAATCAGTTCTTCTACTTTTGCGTTTCTGATGTCTTTTAAATCAAAATGCTTGAAGGCATATTCGTGGTACACTGCTTCCAGTTTTTTTCCGAAAAACAGAAATTTTGTCAGAAACGTAATGTTCTCTTTTTCGCGAAGCGAACGCGTAACCGTGAGACAGCACACCTCGTCTTTTGTGAGCACTACCCAGTTATCATAAAAAAAACAGTTGTCATCAAGGTCGCTCATCATACATACAAGTATGCTGTCTTTTGTTATTCCTTTTTGCTCAAAAAGCTCCAGGACTTTTTGAGGGATTTTGTCCAGTTCAGTCATTTAAACCTCACAATTTCAAAGTTAAGGCATAAAACCCCTACACTGCCATAAAATGGCGGCGTAAGGGTTTGTGATTTACAGTGATTATGTACGTTTTACTTTCCAAAGAGTTTTCTCCTTATTCTGCCCAAAAGAGACCTCGTGCGTCTGTAAAGTTTTCTTACGGGCATCGACAGGACCCATATCCTGCTGTACAATTTGTATAAGAAGCTGTCACAGTATATATGTTTTCCGTCTCGGTAAAAGGAGGACATAACAGCAATGATGCAGTCGTCTTTCACGGAATACTCTTTGATTGTCTGATTGTCCCCGCACATAACATAACCGTCGGATTTTATTCCGACAACCCTATGAAGAACAAAAGCACCGTTACTGCGCTTGTAAAGGGGAACATCATACTTTCTGAGTTTCCCCTCGGGCTTTCTGAGCACAATTTTGTCCTTCTGGTTCCGAAGAAGAGGCAACATACTGTTACCGCCCGGAGTGAATGCGACCTCACTGTTTACGGCCAGCATTTCTTCTATCAGGGGCATAGCCTGCACCAGCGCAATATCTTTTTTCATTCGGAAATCAAGCCGGCATCGGAAAGCTTTTTTACAAATGCCCGTATGTCTTCAGCCGCAGTTTTTTCATCAACATCGTATTCATCCAGCATTGCTTTTATAAGCTGAGCCTCGTCGGCACCCTCTTCAAGCTTTTTCCAAAGCAATGCGCCTGTTTCGCTGAGAGTAATCATACCGCTGAAATCCACGGTATCATTTCCGAGGGGGATGACAACGAAATTACCGGCAACTTCTCTTAAAAGGTAACCTTCTTTTATTTTCATAGCTTTAACCACACTTTCTTTTAAGATCTTTTTGTTCTCATCGCTTCATACGCGGTTTGCGCAGCCTCGCAGGACATGTTGCAATGTAGTCTGAACAGCCCGGTGCTCGCAAGGAAATCATTGAATATGGCGAGAACTTTATCGATATCTTCCGCATTGTTGGGGCGGAAAGTCTGCCTGAAAAGCTCCTTGAATGCCTCGATGGCAGAAATTTTTACAACACTGTTCTGCACCGCGCGTTCAAGAAGTGCGATGCCTGCAATGGGTGCTGAAAAATTCAGATTTTTATCGCTTTTTCCGCTCCACGGAGTGCCTGCTGCATGAAAAACACCGTTCTTTTTGATTATCAAAGGCTTGTCATCATTCAATATAAGTGCATTATCCTCACCAAAATTCTTTTGCCAAAAGGATGCGTGTGTTGATTTTCCCGTACCGCAGTCAGCAGAGAAGAGGAACGCCTCATTATCGTACATAACACATGATGAATGCATTACAAAGGCGTTGTAATTAATAACCTGACGCGAAAAATCAAAACCCGTGAGAATGTAGTCCAATTCTCCTCGTGTTAGGTGCGGATTGCGTTCAAGGTGGTAGTCCATAACCTGATCCGGCACTTTTATGTATATATCGGTGGGTCTGCCTCCGCTGTAAGCATAGGCGGCTGATTGCTTTGCAAGCGTTTCGCTGATAAAATCAATTTCGGTAATCAGACCCGCAATGTTATAACGTCCCTGCATTTGCTTCGTGCCTTCCGTATTAGTACCATCCGTCTATCCAACCATCGCCGTCCTTGTCTTCCGGGAGGACAGGGTTGGAAGCGCTATTGTTTTCCTTTTCTCCGGTGTTGTCTATATTTCCCCATCCGGGAGTTGCAGCTCCGGGAGAGGAAATGATAACAGAATCCTCGGAAGAAGAATGGGATTTTACATTCGCGCCGGAAATATTTACCGTAAGCCCCTTTCCGACAACAGAAACAACATTGTAGTTTCCGGTCAGAACGGCACTTTTGCCGCCTCTTATGACCACACGGTGATCTGAAGAAACGTTGGAAAGTGTGATTGAGTCCCCGACACCCTCACCGATGTAAAGGTTGCCGGTGAGCGTTATTCCGTCAAGAACTACGCCCGGTACACGGATAACGATACTTCCTTCGGGAAGTTCTGTATAAGTTCCGGGCTCGGTGATGTAAGCACCAACAAGATTCTTCATTATTTGGGCAAATTCCGCGCGGGTGATGGAATTGTCCGGGTTTATGTAACCGTCGGAGCCGTTTACGTATCCATTGGAAATAAGAGAAGCGGTAGCGTCACTTGCCCAATCGGCAACAAGGCTGCCGTCGGGAAAACCGGCAAGAACGGAAGCATCAGCACCTGTAATGTCGAAAGCTCTGGAAATAACTGTGAAAGCTTCCTGACGGGTTATTGAATCGTCCGGACGGATTTTACCGCTTCCGTCACCGCGGAAAATACCCATAGCAACGGATTTTGCCATGTAGTCATAATACCATGCATCGGTAGAAATATCTGTAAAGCCAAGTAAATCTGCAGATACGGTGGCACCGAAAGCGCGCACAAGTATGGTGGCAAGCTGTGCACGGGTGAGGGGATCATTGGGAAGTATATGGCCATCCGAACCGTTGAGAAGACCGTTCTGAACAGCTTTAACCAAAGCATCGGTGGACCAGTCGTTCGGCATGTCGGGATAGCGAAGCTTTATTGCAACTTCTGAATTGGGGAATTTTTCAACATATTCGTCTACCCATTCTTGAGGTGCCTGAGCAGCGGTTTCCTCTGCAAATACATATGTTCCGAAAGAACAAAACACGGTAATCAAAAGCAAAACTGCAATTTTTGAAATGAATTTCATTGGTATCCTCCATAAGTATAAATCGGTATTGAGTACATTAATATCTTATATTTTAACATATTTAAACCGTTATGTCAATCTTTCGGGAGAAATAAATGCCGCAAAAAATTAAAACATTTTGTAAATCTGCCCAAAAAAACACAAATTGAGGAAAACTATCCCCGCAGACGGTTTTAAAAAAATAAACTTTTATTCAAAATATTAATTTTTTGTGAAACTATTGACAAAACGCATATAAGTGTTGTATAATGTATGTTGTCTGAAAATGCATTTGATTGTAAGGAGGGATTATGCAATGGCAATGAAGAGAACATATCAGCCCAAAAAGCGTCAGAGAAAAATGGAGCATGGCTTCCGCAAGAGAATGAAGACTGCTAACGGAAGAAAAGTCCTCAAGAGACGTAAAGCAAAAGGAAGAGCAAGACTCACTTACTAATTCAGGGTCAACAAACCTCCTTCTCGGGGGTTTTTCCTTTAATGGGGCATTATGGGTAAAATTTACACAATCAAACAAAACGGTTTGTTTTCGCGCGTTTACAATAGGGGCGTAAGCATTGTGGGCAAAAATATTGCACTTTACGCCCTTAAATGTAAAAGCGGCACCAAAACCAAAATAGGAATTACCGTTAACAGAAAGCTCGGCGGGGCGGTGGAGCGCAATCGTGCAAAGCGTCTGATACGCGAGGCATACAGAACGCTTTTACTGTCCGAACCTGAGCTTTTTGTCAATCAGTACCTGTTTGTTTTCGTAGCACGCACACGTTGCCTTGGAAAGAAAACAAAAATGCAACATGTGCGACGTGATATAAAAAATGCTTTGATTAAGCTTAACGAAAAACAATGAAGTATATCTTTATTTTTCCGATTTTGCTTTACCGCAGGTTTATTTCGCCGCTTTTTCCGCCTTGTTGCCGTTTTACGCCTACGTGCTCACAGTATGCTTTGGAAGCTTTCAGAAAACACGGCGCATTGAAGGGGCTTTGCCTGACAATTTGGCGCCTTTTACGTTGTAATCCGTTTTCAAAGGGCGGGTATGACCCCGTGCCTTGAACTAAAATTAATATGGAGTGAATCTGATGGATATTTGGGGATATATATGTCTACCCTTCGGTTATCTCATTAAATGGTGCTACAACCTTACGGGAAGTTATGCCATAGCACTGTTTATTTTCGCACTTGTAGTAAAAATCATTCTGTTTCCCTTTGGTATTAAACAGCAGAAAAATTCAATCAAGCAAGCAAAGCTTCGCCCTAAAGAACAGGCGATAAGAAATAAATATGCCGGCCGTACCGACCAGGCTACTCAACAGAGAATGCAGCAGGAGATTATGGATTTCTATCAGAAAGAAGGCTATAATCCCGCAGGCGGTTGTCTCCCGCTTCTTATACAGATGCCTATCATTTTTGCTCTGTATAGTGTTGTCAGAAGCCCGCTTACTTACATTTCCAGAATTTCTTCTGATGTTATTTTCAAATTAAAGGAAATCACGGCAGGCATTATGTCCGCTAACGGCGGCAGAGCGCTTGAAGCAAAGAACATTGATGAAATCAGTGTAGTGAGCGCAATGCAGAAAAATGCCGAAGCATTCGGCGAATTCGCTATTGAAGCTCCTGATATGAGTATGTTCGGCATAATAAACCTTGCCGACACGCCTCAGTGGACAACGCTTCTTACACCTATCATACTTATTCCCGTGCTGGTACTCATTACAGGTTATGTTCAGCAGTTTGTTATTCAGAAACTGTCATACCAGCCCAACCCCGAAGCGGCAAAGCAGATGCGCGGTATGAATATTTTTATGCCTCTCATGTCTGTGTGGTTCTCATTTATGCTTCCTTCGGCGCTTGGCTTGTACTGGTCTTTCCAGAATATTCTTGCAATCGTACAGCAGTATATACTTGCTAAGGTGTACCCGATACCCGTTATAACTGAAGAAGAAATGAAAGCTGCCGAGCGCGAACTTAAGGCAGCACAGAAACATAATGCCAAAGCGGCATCTGTATCAAAACGCCGTTCTTTGGTATATGACGATGACGATGTACCTCAGGTACCCGTTTCATCTCCCAAAAAGCCCGAGCCTAAGTCAACCGAAACTGAAAAGTCGGATGATAAAACCAAAGAGATACTGGCTCCCGCACCGCTTAAAGAGGATAATAACAAAAAAGAAGATAATAATTAATTTTTTCGGAGGCATAAGTTGATAAGAGAAATCATTGTCACAGCCAAAACGATTGAAGAAGCTGTGAAAAACGGCGCCGAACAGCTTGGCGTTGATATTGAAAAAGTTGAAAATGAAATACTGGAACAGCCTAAAAAAGGCATACTCGGTATTGGTGCGCAGGACGCAAAGGTCAGAGTTTATTACACGCTCGGACCGGCGGAGGCAGCAGAAGCTTTTGTACGTACCGTACTTGATGATATGGGCGTCGAAGGTTATAACCTTACTCTGGATGACGAAATTGCAGACGACATAAAGATTTCCGTGTCAGGCGGGGAACTGGGCGTTGCAATAGGACGCCACGGGGATGTACTTGATGCACTTCAGTATCTTGCCAACCTTGCGGCAAACCGTACCACGGATAAGCTTGTCAGAGTTACCGTTGATTTAGAGAATTACCGTTCCAAGCGTGAGGAAACTTTGCGCGCACTTGCACGCCGCATGGCGCAGAAGGCAATCAAGTCCGGCAGAAATGTTTCACTTGAGCCTATGAATTCTTACGAACGCCGTATCATCCATTCCGAAATTCAGGATATGGAAGGTGTAACCACTTTCTCGGTGGGAAATGACAGCGACCGCAGAATTGTTGTTTCTCCCGAAAAGAAGCAGAGACCCGCAGGCGAAAATAAGCCCAATCATAGCAGTGCAAAGCCTGCCGCTCCCAAGAAGAAGGTTGTTCTTCCCGAAATTACTCTTCCGCCGGTTAAGCGCGAGCCCGTTGTGAAGGCAAAGAGCATTGATGAACTCAATCTGGCGGATGCCGATCAGGGCGAGACCTTTAACCCTTAATTTACTTTTTAAGGTAATACAGTCTGAATAATACATCTGTGTCATGGCAATACTACTTTCAAATGATTTTGGGAGTGTGTTGCCATGATTAAAGGGTGTACAAAGCGAGTCATTGTTATTAAAAATCCCGAGGGAAACTATTTTGATGAAGCGTATTTCATTGTCAAAGAACGCTTCAACGAACAGAAGCAGAGCGCGTCAAGTGAAACTAAAATGATTGACGAGGCCAATCGTATAATATCGGACAATATATTGAACAAGTATTGCACCCAGACACAGCAGGTCAGAAGAAAAGCGAGCTTGAAGTTTTCTCCCATAGCAGTATATATAATGGGAATGGCGACCTCTTGCCTTATCATAACTTTGTGCAGACTTGTCCTTTTTTGAGTAATTTATATTGCACTTGGTGCATATATTTTAATACCACTGAAAACGAATGAAATTGCATCGGCGGGCTGTCCGGTGCTTACATATTAAAATCATATACCATAACATGCCGTATATACAGTTACGGCTTTGTTGTTGTGTAATAATTTAAGAAAGGAATTTTATGGCAAAAAAGAAAAAGAACAAATCCATGCTAAAGGTTATTCCGCTCGGCGGACTGGGAGAAATCGGTTGCAATATAACCGCTGTTGAATATGAGGATGATATAATTGTTATCGACTGCGGCTTTGGCTTTCCGGATGATAACATGCTTGGTATCGACCTTGTAATTCCGGATGTTACGTATCTTGAAAAGAATATCGAAAAGGTAAGAGGCATTTTTCTCACTCATGGTCATGAAGACCATATAGGCGCCCTTCCGTATATTCTTAAAACTCTTAACGTCCCGATATACGGTACAAGTCTTACGCTTGAAATATTGGCTAATAAGCTTATTGAATTTAAACTTGATAAGGTCACCCGGACTGTAAAATGCGCCGCAGGGGACACTGTGGACATTGGTTGCTTCTCTGTTGAATTTATAAGAGTAAACCACTCTATTGCAGACAGCGTGGCGTTTTCCATAACCACTCCCGTCGGCGTTGTGATTTTTACCGGCGATTTTAAAATCGATCTTACCCCAATAGATGGTGAAATGATAAATCTCACTCGCTTCGGAGAACTGGGAAACAAAGGCGTACTTGCGCTGTTTTCTGACTCCACCAACGCTGAGAGACCGGGGTATACCCCCTCCGAACGTACTGTCGGACATTCCTTTGATAACATTTTCCACGGTACAACCAAACGTGTTGTTATAGCGAGTTTTTCTTCCAACGTTCACCGTGTACAGCAGATAATTGACGCTTCCGAAAAGTATGGACGCAAGGTGGCAATTATCGGACGAAGTATGATAAATATCGTTACAGCGGCAATTAAGCTTGGGTATATGCATGTGCCTGAGGGGATGATAGTTGATATAGATGAGATAAAAAAATATCGTCCTGACCAGCTCACCCTTATAACCACCGGAAGCCAGGGCGAGCCTATGAGTGCTTTGTACCGCATGGCGAATTCTACGCATGATAAGGTTCACCTTGGTATGGATGATCTTGTGGTTATTTCCGCAACGCCTATTCCGGGTAACGAAAAGCTTGTTTCCAAAATCATAAATGAGCTTTTGAAAAAAGAGGTCGAAGTGGTGTATGACCGACTTGCCGAGGTACATGTTTCCGGTCATGCCTGCCAGGAGGAGATTAAAACAATCATTGCTCTTACCAAACCAAAATATTTTGTTCCGTTGCACGGCGAATACAAGCATGTGACAAAATGTGCATCTCTGGCAGAATATATGGGCGTACCGCATGAGAATATACTTATCCCGGAGGTTGGCAAAGTGATGGAATTCGGCGAAGAATCCGCACGCTTCAACGGCAATGTCCCCGCGGGTAAGGTTCTTGTAGATGGTTACGGCGTGGGTGATGTCGGTAATGTTGTTCTGCGCGACAGGCGCCATCTTGCTTGCGACGGTCTTATAGTGGTAGTGGCCACCATCGACCTTGTCGGCGGATATCTGTTCTCCGGACCCGATATAGTTTCACGCGGATTTGTATATGTCAGAGAGTCCGAAGAGTTGATGGAGGAGCTTAAAAATATAGCCAAAGAGGCAATTTACTATTGCATAGATGAAAATATCAGTGATGCAAATGCCATCAAATCCAAGGTTAAGGATGACCTTACAAAGTATATTTATTCCAAAACCAAGCGCAAACCCATGATACTTCCCATAATAATGGAATAAGTAAAAAACGTGCTCGAAGTATTTTCGAGCACGTTATCTTTTTTGATAAAAAAGGTCACAGATTTCTGTGACCTTTTTCGGTTGGCGATTATTCAGCCGCGTAAACGGATACGCGGGTCTTTTTGCCGGGCATCTGTTCAAATTTAACAGTGCCTGCAACAAGTGCGAACAGAGTATCGTCAGAACCCTTTCCGACATTAACGCCGGGATGGATGTGTGTACCTCTCTGTCTAACAAGAATGTTGCCTGCGATGCAAGCCTGTCCGTCAGCTTTCTTAACGCCAAGGCGCTTAGACTCACTGTCACGGCCGTTCTTAGTAGAACCAACACCCTTCTTATGAGCAAAGAACTGTAAGCTTATTCTTAACATAGTATTTCTTCCTTTCCGATAGATTACTTTGTGTCCTTGAGGCTTATCTTTATGTTTTTCGGATACTGTGCGGCATAGTCTTCAAGCTGAAGCAAGAAACCATTAAGCACGCCGTAAGCCGATTTGTCACTAAATTGTGATTGGGGCAGAGAATAGGATAACTCTCCGCTTTCTTCAGCTTCAATTGCACCGCCGCAATGAAAAATCTCTTCCAGAGTGTTAACTACAAGAGACGTCATGGCGCTTACCGCGGCACAAACAATATCCTTTCCGTAGTCATCAAAACCTGCGTGGCCCGAAATCGAAAAGCCCGTAACATCAAAGTCTTGATTCCGGTAAAAAAACGCTTTGATCATTATTTCGCGATCTTGGTGATCTGAACCTTAGTGTAAGGCTGTCTGTGACCGATCTTCTTCTTCTCGTTCTTCTTAGCTTTGTACTTGAGAACGTGAATCTTCTTGCCCTTGCCGTTTTTAACGACACTAGCGGTTACGCTTGCGCCTGCAACGGTGGGGGTACCGGCAACAAAGCCTGCATCATCGGAGTAAGCAAGAACTTTGTCGAAAGTAACTGTCTGTTCAGCTTCAACGTCCAACTTTTCAACAAAGATAACGTCGCCTTCCTGAACCTTGTACTGTTTACCGCCTGTTAAGATAATAGCAAACATGGTATGCACCTCGCTTTCTTAATACGTCTCGCTACGGCAGGCATTCCGAAGAATTTTATGAACCTGCAATATGCGGTCATATCATTATACAATATAATGAATTTCTTGTCAAGAGTTGTGCACAATAAAATTGTAAATTTTTTGTGCACAAGTGATAATCCCGGATAAAAGTGCAAAAAATGAAAATTAACTATTTACAAATTTAACAAAAGTGTTATAATGTAATGGTAAATCAAAGGGTATCAATGAACTCTTTGATTTTTGTAAGCGCTTTCTGAATATGCTCAAGGCTGTATGCATACGAAATGCGGGCGAATCCTTCTCCGCAAGCACCGAAAGCCGTGCCGGGGACTATACCTACCTTGTGCTGATATAAAAGCTTTTCGCAGAATTCTTCACTGGAAAGACCGAATTTTGAAATGTTGGGGAATGCATAGAAAGCACCCTCGGGCTCGAAGCAATCTATGCCGATGTTTTTCAGACCCTTGAGAAGTATTTTTCTGCGTCCGTTGTATTCGCCACGCATGTATTCTATATCGTCATCTCCGTTTTTCAGTGCCTCTGTGGCGGCAAACTGACTTGTGGTAGGAGCACACATTATAGCATACTGATGTATTTTGAACATCTGACTGACGAGCGCTTCGGGAGCCGCAAGATACCCCATTCTCCAACCGGTCATGGCATATGCTTTTGAAAAACCACTTACCAGAATGGTGCGTTCTTTCATGTCGGGCAAAGAGGCGAACGAAACATGCTTTTTGCCATATGTAAGCTCGGCGTATATTTCGTCCGAAAGCACGATAATATCAGTTCCGCGCAAAACATCTGCTATTTTTTCCAGTTCATCTTTTTCAAGAATAGCACCTGTTGGATTGTTGGGGAAAGGAAGAACGAGGAGCTTTGTTTTATCGGTGATGGCGGACTTCAGCTCTTCTGCTGTCAGTTTGAATTTATTCTCTTCGCGCGTGTTTATAACGACCGGTGTAGCACCTGCCATTGCGGCGATGGGGGAGTAACATACAAAAGCAGGCTCTACGATAATAACTTCGTCGCCGGGGTTTACGACTGCGCGTATCGCAATGTCAATTGCTTCACTGCCGCCCACGGTAACAATGAGCTCACTTTGCGGATCGTACTCCAGATTGAATCTGCGGTCGAGATATTTTGAAATTTCAACTCTCAATTCGGTAAGGCCCTTGTTGGAGGTGTAATATGTCTTTCCGTTTTCAAGCGCTGTTATACCTGCTTCGCGTATGTGCCAGGGAGTTATAAAGTCCGGCTGACCGACGGTGAGAGAAATAACGTCATCCATGCTTTCGAGAATGTCAAAAAACTTTCGTATTCCCGAGGGCTTGGTATCGCGTACACGTTGCGCGATTATTTTGTCGTAGTTAATCAATTAAGATTTCTCCTCTCGTCTTTTTCGAGAACATCGTAAATTTCGCCTTTGTCCTTGTATTTTTTAAGCACAAAGTGTGTTGCAGTGGATTGAACCTGATCCAGCGGGGCAAGCTTTTCCGCAACAAAAAGAGCCACCTCGCGCATTGTTTTGCCTTCTATAAGAACCGAAAGGTCATAGCTTCCGCTCATCAGAAAAAGACTGCGTACTTCGGGGAAATTGCATATTTTTTTTGCAATACCGTCAAAGCCATGGTCTTTCTGAGGAATGATTTTAAGCTCAATCATGGCAGTAACATATTCGCGTTCTGTCTTGTCCCAGTCGATAAGGGTTTTGTAGCCTACGATAACTTTTTCCTTTTCATACTGCTCTATTGCAGCTTTAATGTCACTCTCATCCTTGTCGAGCATGAGGGCAAGTTGCTCGTATGTAAGACGGCTGTCGTTTTCCAAATATTGTAAAAGTGAATTTTTCATTTCAATGCTCCTGAAAAGATTATAATTTTAAAATTTTAAATATATAGGGGAAAATTATGAAAGAAATAACCTGCGTAATACCAACATTATCCTATCATAAGGAAATGCTTGAAAGGGCTGTCGATGGCAGAGCGGCGATAAATTATATCGACAGTAAAATAATCGAGCTCCGCGATATAAAAAACAGCGAAATAATGCTCGGCAACATTCCGCTGAATGTTGTAAATTCATGCACATCGCTCAAATGGCTTCAGCTCAGCACTGCGGGCTCGGATACCTACGCTGCTCCCGGTATACTTCCTAAAGGCTGTACTCTTACAAATGCCAGCGGTGCATTTGGACTTGCAATAGCCGAGCACATGATAGGCACTTTGCTGGAAATATACAAAAAACTGCATTATTACAGAGATAACCAAAATAACAGTCTGTGGCAGGATGAAGGTAGTGTGGAAACCATAGAAGGTAAAACCGTACTTGTTGTAGGATTAGGCGATATAGGAAGTACCTTTGCACGAAAAATGAAAGCATTGGGCGCTCACATTATAGGTATACGCCGTACCGCTCAAAAATGCCCTGAATATGTCGATGAGCTTTACATGCCCGAAATGCTTGATAAGCTTCTGCCACAGGCAGATATTGTGGCACTTTCCATTCCTCAGACACCTCAGACGGATAAGCTTTTTTCGAGAGAGAGAATTGCTTTGATGAAAGAAAGGTCGGTGCTTATAAACGTAGGCAGAGGCAGTGCTGTGGATACCGAGGCACTATGTGATGCCTTGGAAAGCGGAAAGCTACTGGGAGCAAGTCTTGATGTGACAGATCCGGAGCCGCTTCCCGCAGAGCACAGAATTTGGAAAATCAGAAATGCGGTTGTGACTCCGCATATATCAGGTTTTTTCCATCTGCGTGAAACTCATGATCGAATAATATCCATTGCCGCACAGAATATCACAAGATATTTTGAGGGAAAACCTCTCATCAATACGGTAGACATGAATACAGGATACCGCAGATCAGACGGTAATTAAAGAATAATGTGAACCGGCAGACCGTTCTCATATTTGGGAGCGGTCTCTCCTTTTATCAGAGGAAGTATATACTCAAGGCATTCGTCGGTAACAAAGTTTCCGCGCTCATTGATATAGTTGAGCGGAACACTGCGTACTGCGTTTGCAATTGTGGAAATATCGATAAGCTCAAATTCGCACTTGTATTCCTTGCCGGGCAGACGCTTGTAGGAAGCCATCATACCGGTTTTGCCTGCGATGGCATTGTCAACTGCAAAGTTGGCGATGTCAACACCCTCTTCTATGTCGGTGAGAGAGCCGAGATGAGCCGCACAACGCTGAAGAATATTAAGCTCGACAGAACGAACCTTGCAGCCGATACGATCTTTAACAATGAGTTCAAGCGCCTTTCCTGTGCCGGAAAGGTATTTGTGACCAAAAGCATCGACACTGCCGCTCTGAGCAGATTCACCGGCATATTTTCCGTCCTTGTCGCGTATACCCTCGGAAACTGCTACAACAACAGCGGACTTTTCGCTCAGCTTTTGCTTTACGTCTTCGATGAATTCGTCAACATTGAAGGGCTTTTCGGGCAGATAAATGAGGTCAGGCGAAACACCCGAAACAATTTTGGGCAGACCTGCAGAGGCGGTGAGCCATCCTGCATCACGTCCCATGATTTCAACTATTGTTACGGCTTTAACTGTGTAAACCGAACAGTCGCGTATAATTTCCTGCATGGAGGTTGCAATATACTTTGCGGCAGAACCGAATCCGGGTGTGTGGTCTGTGGCTACAAGGTCATTGTCGATGGTCTTGGGAATACCGATAACCTTCATTTTCCAATCGGAAACCTTTGAATATTCGGATATTTTATAAACGGTATCCATGGAGTCGTTACCGCCGATATAGAAGAAATATCCGATGTTGTGTTTCTTAAAAATATCAAAAAGCTTTTCGTATGTTTTTTTGCATTCGGGGTCTGTGTCCAGCTTTTTGATATCCGGAAGCTTAAGACGACAAGAGCCGAGAGCGGCTGCGGGAGTGGTTTTCAATATTTCAAGCTTTTCATCGGTGTCTACTTTTTCTCCCAGATTGCAGAAGCGTTCTGCGAGAACACCCTCGATGCCGTTGTATGCACCGTAAAGTGTACCGATTTCATCTTTGTGCTGGCGGTATCCGCGGATTACACCCGCAAGAGTTGCATTAATTGCGGCGGTAGGGCCGCCGGACTGACCTACAATAGCGTTAAGCATTTTTTATTCTCCTTATTCTTGTGTAATATTGTTAATATTGAAAGGGGTTTCTTGGTATACAAAGTAGTTTAGCCAGTTGGAATAAAGTAAATGAGCGTGGGAACGCCATTTGTTGACAGGCTTTTGGTTTGGATTGTCCCCGGGGAAATAGTTGTAAGGTACTTTGATATCCAGCCCCTTGTCAACGTCCCTGAAGTATTCCTTGGAAAGTGTGTCGTAATCGTATTCCGGGTGACCCGTTATGAAGAAATAACGGTTATTTTTTGCCGCCACCATGTACACACCGGCAATATCACTTTCAGAAAGTATTTCAAGCTTACTGCACTTCAAAATATCCTCCCGGCGTACCTCACTGTGACGTGAATGCGGGGCGTAAAAGCACTCATCAAATCCACGCACGATGGGGTGAGAGGGATTGTGTATTTTATGTTCAAATATGCCGAACATTTTTTGGTCTATGGGGTATTTGGGAATTCCGTATTTGTGGTAAAGCGCTGCTTGCGCTGCCCAACAAATAAATATTGAAGAGTGAACATTGGTGCGCGACCAGTCCATTATTTCGCACAGCTCTTTCCAGTATACAACCTCTTCAAATTCAAGATTTTCAACCGGTGCACCTGTTATTATCAAGCCGTCGAATTTTTCATCTTTTACGTCAGAAAAGTTTTTATAAAAAGCAGTCAGATGCTCTTCAGATGTGTTTTTCGACTTATAACTTTCGGTCTGCAAAAATGTAATGTCAATTTGCAATGGTGTGTTTGAAAGCAGACGAAGAATCTGTGTTTCTGTAACAATTTTTGTGGGCATCAGGTTCAGAATGGCAATACGAAGCGGACGGATGTCCTGATGCTGTGCACGTATTTCGTTCATTACGAAAATGTTTTCGTTTTCCAGCGTTTCACGTGCGGGTAATAAATTTGGTATTTTTATGGGCATAATACCCCTCCGGATGCATTATAAGTATTTTTTGAAAAATTCGGGTGCTAAGTTTCCGCCGAATGAATGTTCACCGTCGAATATATCGCTGTACAAATCCTTTTGGGCCTCTGCGGCAGTGTAAATTCTTTTAACATTGTCAAAACCGGTTTTGACAGTTTCATACGAGAAGCAGGAATCACGTGTGCCTATTTCCATAAGAAGAGGTCTGGGAGCAATCATCCCCGCAATATCAAAAGTGTCAAAATACTTGTATATTTCGGGAACCATCTGAGAACCGCACCAGTTTGCATTTCCTATGGCAAAATACTTGAATGGGCTTCCGTAGCATATGATGTCGGCACATTTGATTCGCTTGTCAAATGCGGATGTAAAGCAGGTCATTGTTCCGCCCTGGCTAAGTCCCATCATTCCGATGCGTTCGGGATCAATTTCTTCACGGGATTGGAGATAATCTATACAACACCCCATGTCATGTATATTGAGCATAAGTGTGTATACACCGAACATTGCGCCTTTTAAAAAATTTATATTACAGCTGTCACGTCCGGGAAAGGGCTTTATGGGGCCAAGACCGTCACGCCTTTCGCCAAATCCTCTCAGATCGGGGCAGATTGTCATAAAGCCGTGATGTGCCATCTGTTCGCCGTAATTATAGTTGCAGCGTTTTATATTTTCAATGATTGCTTGCTTGTCCGTTCCGGGATAATCGGTGATACCCGCAACGGGGAACTTACCCCACGGGCCGTGACCGTGCGAACATACGATAGCCGCGTTCTTTTTGTTCCTTTTCATATCCTTGGGGCGAATAACATAGCAAGGAACCGACATGTTGTCGTCGCAGTCGAAAACAACGCGCTCATAAATGAGACCGTCTTTTTCGAATGTGTCCTCGATTTCCGCTTCAAGCGGAACTTTTTTTATTTTACCCATACCCAAAAGCTCACAGTATTTTTCATACGCTTTGTCATACCATAGCTCAAAATCGCTTTTGCTTTTTCCTTCAAAAGTCATTTCGGGTTTGTGGTTGGCGGCTAAATCATCCCAATACTTCTGCATTGAGAATTGTTTTTTACTCATCGCTTTTCCCCTTAAGATATTCGATCATTGCCTTTATTTCTTCGGAGGCAAAATTATACTTTCCGTTGCAGAAATGGCATACGGTTTCTATGCCGTTAGGATCTTTAGCTAAGTCCTCAAGCTCGGTTATTCCAAGACTGAGAAGCGCCCCTTCATATTTTTCACGCGAGCAGGGACATTTGTAATCGACACTTATTGTGTCGAAAATGTCGAAGTCAATGCCGTTGAGCACCTTAGCACCGATTTCTTCACCTGTGAGGCCGTCTGCGATGAGCTGAGAGACCGATTTGAGATTCTTTATGTTGTTTTCGAGAGTAACAATAACGTTTTCATCCGCGCCCGGCATAAGCTGCAGAAGAAAACCGCCTGCTGCAAAGCAGATGTGCTCATCGGAAACACGTACGCCCAAAGCACATACGGACGGCGTCTGTTCACTCGAAGCGTAGTATTCGGTTATATCCTCTGCTATTTCACCGCTTACAATAGGCGAGAGACCTACGTACGGCTCATTTAGTCCAAGGTCTTTTATTATATATAAGTTACCTTTTCCCACTGCACCGCCTACGTCTATCTTGCCGAATTTGTTGGGCGGCAGGTCGAGCGAGGGATTCTGAACATAACCACGCACGTTCCCCAAATAATCGGATACGCACACAACGCTTCCTCCGGGGCCGTCACCCTTTAACTGAAGCGTAAGAGAATGCTCTTTGTCCTTGAGCAGTGAGCCCATAAGAGACGTTGCGGTAAGCGCACGTCCCAATACGGCGGTCATGGTGTGTGAAAGACCGTGTATCTCGGCGGCTTTTTTTACAATTTGCGTGGAATTGGCTATTATAAGCATAGCACTTCCGTCGCATGTCATTATTCTTGTTATTATGGAATTGTCGCTGGTTACATTTTTCTGCATACTAAATAAAATCTTTCCGTTTCTTCTTGATTTTTCATATCTGCCGGAGTAAAGTCGAAGTCGCTGTATATGCCGACTGCTTCAAGACCGGCGGTTTTAATGTAGGTGAGCATTTGTCTCAAGGTGTAACAACGCTCACGTTGAGTTTCACTGAAGCGTCGGTACAAATCGCCGTCGCGTACGAAAAAATCCAGATAAAAATCACACATGCGTGTGGAGGATTTATAATAATTCTGCCATGTGCAGAAAACATTGTCGCTTTCAAAAACGTAGGCGTTATCTGCGTATATATTTTTAAATTTGTATTCTGAATTTATATCAAAAATAAAATATCCGCCGTGGTTAAGATAGTTTTGCACATTACAAAAACATGATACAACATCGTCGGGATGCGTGAGATAATTTATACTGTCAAGACAGCAAACGATAAGGTCTACTGTCCCGTACAGTTCAAACTCCGCCATGTCCTGGTTCAGAAAAAGTATATCAAGCTTTTCGCTGTCCGCCTTCTGTCTTGCGAGAGCAAGCATTTCGGGGGATAAGTCAATGGCTGTGGTATCATAGCCTTCACGCGCAAAACGAAGTGCCATTTGCCCCGTACCACAGGCTAAATCCAGCACCGAGGAGGGGGAGAAGCCGTTTCTTTTACAAACATTTTTCAAAAAAACGAACCATTCATCGTAATCCACACCGTCATTGAGAATGTCATAGTAAGCAGCGAGATTTGAATACTGCTCAGACATCAGCGGTTTCCTCGTTTTTCCTGTTCTTCCAGCGCTTCCAGGCGATCAAGAACACGCAGATATCCGTCAGAACCGTATTTGAGACAACGATTTACTCGGCTTATTGTAGCGGTACTGAGTCCTGTTTTGTCCGCAATATCGTTGTATATAACGTTCTGTCGGAGAAGCCTTGCCACCTCAAGGCGCTTGGACATTTCGCAAAGCTCCGAGGCTGTGCACAAATCCTCAAAAAAGTTATAGCATTCCTCCATGTCTTCCAATGAAAGTATGGCTTTAAAAAGATAGTTGATATTTGCACTTTTGAGTTTATCGTTCATTTTTTCTCTCCTATTCAAATAACATATTGATAAAATCGGCTTTGGTCATGGATCCGATATAATTTTCGATTTTAATATTTTCAAGTGCGGCTGTGACAGCATGTCTTTCATGGCGTACACCTGTAAGAAGGTTTTCAATTTCAGCCGTATCTTTCGTACCGAAAAAGTCACCGTATATGCCGATATGCGTAATAACTGCACATTTTACGGTGTAGCGAATGTCCACTAATCCAAACGAAAAATACTTTTTAGCGCGGTTTTCGTATGTCCCTCTGGGTGTAAAGGTCCAATCGTGAGAGGCGTACTTTTCCCTGAGCTTAAGGATTTTTTCATTTTCTGCGGCAGTGATGGTATGCGCTGTTGGCCTGTACATCTTTTGAACGTGATCTCCAATGAGGTTCATAAAATCCTCGACTGCAATGTCGGAATTTTCAAAAAGCGGCTTCAGATTTGAAACACGGCTTTTGACGGATTTTATTGACTTTGATTTAATTTTGTCGGGATCAACTGTCAACAGATTCGGCATTATTGAAAGGTCGCTGTCAAAAAGCAATGTGCCGTGATGCAGGGTTCGCGAGTCGGTGGAGTACTGTGCATTTCCGGAAAATTTCATTCCATTATAGAGAATGTCGTTTCTTCCGGAAAGCTCGGCATTTATACCATACTGCGAAAGCACCGAAATAATGGGGGAGGTGAAGTAAGAAAAATTCAATACTCCCGATTTTTCCCGTGAAGTAATAAAGGTATAATTTACATTTCCCAAATCGTGATATACCGCTCCGCCACCGGTAATACGGCGAACGACGGTGATGTTCTTTTCCTTGGCGTATGGAATATTTATTTCCGCGTATACATTCTGATTTTTTCCTATGACAGCGGTATTGTTGTTCCGCCACAGCATGAAAACATCTTCATCGTTGTTTGTAAGAAAATATTCCTCAACCGCCAGATTGTAGTATGGGTCAAAAGAATTTGTATTAATTGTGATCACGGTATCCTCCGGCTCGGTTTGTATGAAATTATACAGTATATAGTATAACATTTAATTTTGGTTTTGTAAAGAACTAAAGTGAAACTTTTTAAATTTTATGCCTTAAAATTAATGTTTTCGATAAATAAATAAAAAAACGCTGTCCGAAACTTTGTTTCGGACAGCAAAATTTTGTAAAAAAAGGTTTATTATCTCAATTCCTTGACAAGCTCGTTTGCTTTGTTGATAAGAACTTCGGCAACGTTGGGCTTGAATGGGCTGGAACCTGACTCGTATCCACCCTCGTAAGCATCACGAGTGGGGAAGTAACCTTCGGAACCATTTGCGCAGCAGCAGATAAAGCATCTTTCAAAACCGGAAGCATTCTTTACCTGACGACCAATTTCGGTAAAAGGCTCGCCGGGGAATGCAACAAAGCAGATGTTGGCAAACTTAATGGCGGTAACGCGAAGCTCGTGGTGGTCGGAAGGGAACTTTTCCATTCTGAGGACACGGTAACATTTTGCAAGAAGACTTACGTCCTCCATATTGTTGGTTACGAATTCGCCTCTCTTGTCCTTTTCGACAATGGGAATAGCTGCCTCAATTTCTTCGGGAGTACCCTTGTTAGCGCCTACAATAGCAAAATCCTGTCTGTAATCTACATTGCCGTCATCCGAAGGCTCAAGCTTTTCATAAAGACCAAGTACAGTACCGGCAATTATGCGACCCATGGTTTTCGCATGGCCCACGCCACCTTCACCGATGTTTGCATGCTGGATTTCAATTTTTCTCTTGGTTTTGGGAGGATGAACGTTGATGTGGTTGGTATCACCCTCTGCACCGTTATAGAAAATGCACTTGGTGTTGGGAAGAACTTCTTCAACAGTATCACGAACATATTTGGGGAAGTCAGCGGAGAATTTCGTTCCGCCCACAACGTCTGCGTGCACCTGGAAGTTGACCAGAATGATTTCATGACCGCCCTGTTGTGCGAGAGAAACGACCTGAACGCTTTCATCGTTTTCTCCGATTGGATGGTCGATGTTGGGATTGTCGACACCGGGGTTGGTCTGAACTTTGCCGTCCTTCATCTTATATCTGCGGATAAAGGAGATGTTTTCAGCCTTGGAAAGACCGGTTTTGATTTCAACGGGCTTGAGGTCCTGAATAGCGAGCGCAACAACATCGCTTATTTTGCAGGCGAACATTTCGTTGTACAGTTCACTGGCTTGATTGTAGGTAGTATCTGCAAAGACAGGGCCGGTGTGCGTATGTGTGCAGGCCATAATGACAGCCGCCGGGTCAAGCTTGTTGACCTCACATACTTTTTCAAGCACCTTTTTATAAACGGCGGTTGGGATGGAAATTACGTCAATGCTGAGGATTGCGGCACGTTTTTCGCCGTCATCTACTACCAAAGCGGAAGCCAGAAGCGGATCTACAATTCCGTCTGCCACTCTGCGTGCATAGTATCCTGCAATACAGGTACCCAGCTGGGGAGTGATATCTATTCTTGCAAAACCTGCTTTCAACATGGTTTTTTACCTCTTTCAAAAATTAAAGTGTAATAGTTTTTCCTTCGTCGGATGCGCGGTATGCAGCATCAATAACCTTCTGCATCCATATAGCATCGGACATAGGAACTTCAACGGGAGTACCGTTGAGAATGGAATCGGAGAAGGACTCGATTTCCTTGGTGTACATGTTGCCGAATTCAACATCCAGTTGCTTGGGAGTCACATCCACACGGTTCTGAGCTGCGTCATAACCGCTTTCACCGGAAATAACAACCGAAACTGTACCGCCCTCAACCTGACCGATAGTGCCTTCAGCCAAAATACTTCCGCGGGTGCCGTAGAATTCGAGACGGCATTTTGCGGCAGCGTCGGGAATGTTGAAGTTGGAATCAACGTATGCATGAGCACCGTTTGAAAGCTTAAGAATAACATTGGAGGTGTCATCTACATTGTAGCCGTGAGTAAGAGTATCGTTGAAAGCGGCAACCTTGACAGCCTTGGAGCCGGTGATGTATTCAATAAGGTCGATACAGTGGATACCCATGTCAATAAGAGCGCCGCCACCGGAAAGCTCCTTCTTCTGACGCCATGCACCTTCCATCGGAGGATACCAGCAGGTCAGCTGACCGCGACAGGAAACGATATCGCCCAGTTCGCCGTCTGCAATAAGCTTTTTCATTGCCTGGTGGTAAGCGTGGTAACGCATCATAAAGCCGGAAGCGGAGAGAACACCGTTTTCGTCGCAGGCGGCTTTTGCTTTTTCAGCATCCGCAACAGTCATTGCAATGGGTTTTTCGGAAAGCACATGTTTCTTTGCCTTGGCTGCGGCTATTATCTGTTCAAGATGACAGCCAACGGGAGAAGCAATGTATACTGCTTCTACCTCGGGGTCTGCGAGGAGAGCTTCTGCATTATCGTAAGCTCTTTTTGCGTTGTATTTTGCACGGATTTTTTCGCTGAGTTCCATGTTGATTTCCATAACGGCAACAAGCTCGGCATTTTTAGCCAGCATCATGCCGGGAATGGTTCTTCTGTCAGCGATACCGCCGGCGCCTATAACGCCCCATTTTACCTTTTTCATATAGATAATTCCTTTCTGGTGGTTGAAGAATACAAAAATGGGAACGGGCACACACCTGCGCGTGTGCCGTTCCCGTTTATATCTTATTTCAGATGATTCTTGATTACCTGGGTCAGACCATCGATACACTTGTTAATGTGTACCTCTTCCCAAGAGGGATGCAGGAACAGACAAACGGTAGCAAATCTGAGGTCGTGTGCAACGGGACAGTGAGCCTTGGTGTAATCAACGGAAGCCGCATCGGTGTATTCCTTGGATTCGAAGGGGAACTGAGCGGAACCGAAGCCCTGATGCTCGGTGTAAGCTTTTTCGAGGTAAGCCTCGGGCCACTGGATACCATAGCAAGGAATTTTCATGGAGCCAAGCTCTTTAATGATAGCGGGAGCATCACAGTCAAGAGCATCTCTGTCGATAACGATAGGATACCACCAGTAGGAGTTCTTTCTCTCTTCGGTGTTAACAGGCAGCTTCTTGATACCCTTCATGCCGCCGAATGCCTTATCATACATAGCAGCATATTTCTTTCTTCTTGCAAGATTCCAGTTGTCGAATCTCTTGAGCTCATTGATACCGATGATAGACTGGATTTCGGTCATTCTGTAGTTGAAGCCTACTCTTCTGTGGATGTAGGGGAGCTTTTCTTCCAGAGCGAGCATGCTCATTCTCTGCTTAACATCGTAACCGTGGTCACGGAAGGAACGGCATTCCCAACCGATTTCTTCGTCGTTGGTAACAACCATACCGCCCTCACCGCCGGTGGTGAAGTGCTTGGACTGGCAGAAGGAGAAGCATCCTACGTCACCGATCAAACCGGCTTTAACGCCGTTGAACTCACCGCCGAAGCACTGAGCACAGTCTTCAACAACCTTGAGGTTGTGCTTCTTTGCAACAGCCATGATGCCTGCCATATCAGCAACAACACCGTAAAGGTGAACAACAACGATACCCTTGGTTCTGGGGGTGATGAGAGCTTCAATCTTGTCGGGGTCGAGAGTGTGATCCTCGGTAACATCGCAGAATACGGGGATAGCGCCCGCCTGAACAACTGCGAAAGAGGAAGCGATAAAGGAGTAGGATGTAACGATAACCTCGTCGCCGGGGCCTATGCCGAGAGCTGCCAGAGCGATGTGAAGCGCTGCAGTACCATTGGTGCAGGAGATCGCCATCTTGGCGCCGATCCATTCTCTCCACATTTCTTCAAATTCCATACCTTTGGGACCTGTCCAGTAGTTAACCTTACCGTTGATGATAGGTTCCTGGATATCTTTTAATGTTTCGGGAGCGAACTGGGGCCACATGGGAAAGCCGATTTCAGCAATACCGGCACCGTTCATTACGAGTTCTTCATTTTTGTTTGCCATGATTGTATATCCTTTCTTGTATAAATATAGTTTCAATTGTCAATCAATAATCACATTGATGTCACAAGTATAACATTATTTATATATGTTGTCCATATAAAATTTACACAGACCTTTGCAATTTAAAGATGTTTTTTAGTAAAAAACATGCATCCGAATGCTTTTTACGACACGGATGCATGTTTGAAAAAGAAGAAAATGAACTTACAGTGTTTTAATTAGTTTTTCTTGCAGATAAATCCTTGCACGGTCAAGGCGTTTTTTGGCGAGGCATTCGCTGATTCCCAACAGCGTTGCAATTTGCGAAACACAAAGATGTCGGACATCGTAAAGCACAATAACCTCACGTTGTTTACGCGGTAACGACTTCACGGCATTTATGATATTCAATTGCGTCGTAGTGAAGTCTTCGGATGTATACATAATCGTTCCTTTCAGTATCAGTAAAGCGTTGAATTGCGTTTGAGAAAATCAACGCGGACATTGTTGTCGGCATCCTGGTATTTCGCGTAATCTGCCATATATACCATATCGCTGTCGGGACTATACTCGACATCTCCTGTGTACAAATAGAGAACAACGCCTCTTTTAGGGAAAGACATGGAGTGCGAAACACGGTTTACCGTGTCATTGAGGATGCGATCGATTTCTTCCCGGTCTGTAACTTCCGTAATCCGCAGCGGTTCCTCATCGGAATAAATCTGTACATCAATCTTTACGATTTTCGCATTTTCTTTCGCCACGAGATTGTCGATTTCATCAAGGTAAGAATACTTTCTGAGTATTTCCAGGGTTCGTGTAAAGCCTGCAGGAATTGAAATAGTCATGTTGCGCTCGTAATCTACGTTGTTTCTCATTACATCGTAGTCAGCAACGTCGACCGTCTGAATAGCCGTAACAAATGTTTTTTCGTTTTCAAGCGATGTTATATTTCCATTCAGATTGTACAGAAGCTCCAATGTGTATTGGGTGTTGTCCTGAAGCCCTTCAAAGTCGGTATTCTTGTAATCTTCAATAAGAGCCAGTCGCAATTCTTCCAGAACGTCCTTTGAGTATATCGCGAGTTTTGCAGGATTATCGCTGTATCTCAAAAGGTTAGAGCCCGGCTGTGCCCATACAAATTCCGCGTCCTCCAGCACTGTTATTACAGGGTCGGAGTAGGAGGGAGAATCGTATATGGTTTTGTAAAGCTCATACATTTCCTCTGTCCTTGTGAAGTAACTGCTTCGCAGAGGGCGTATCTCTTCTTGGTTTTTCATCATACGCACAACTACATGATTACTGCGTCCGAGATTGCTTAAAGCTATGTCATCGAAAATCTTCAATCCGCTGTAGCTCACCGAGTTTTCCGGCCCGTTGAACAAATACGAATAGTTGCCGTTTCGTATCTGTTCATGAAGCATGGTATACAGCTTTATGGCCGCTTCCTTTTCCTCATCCGATTCCATTCTGCTCAGACAGAATTCACGCTCATCGACAGTGTAATAGTTTTGCGTTATTACACTGTGATTGAGTGAAACCTCAACATAATCTACCTGAGATAACGCGGGCTCACGGTAACGGAATATACCGAATATGTCAATTACTATAACCACAAACACAACAATGAATATGAGAGCCGACCATAAAAGTCTCAAAGGCTTTTTAAAGATTGCTTTGACGTCTCTTTCAAATATGATGTTGAGCACCATAAATGAAACTACAAGACCTATAACAGAGCCTACGATTATATTTATCACAGAGCGGTCTGAAACGGCATAGAAGAACAGTCCGCCCGCAAAAGCGACTATGAAGCAGTACATGTACTGCAAAATAAGGCGCAGAGGCTTGAATACTATGGCGCTGCTCCAGCTTTCGGCAGGGCGTATGTTGCAGATAAAGCATCCCAATGCGCCGATAATTACGGAGGATATTACTGCCATGACGTATGTCCATACGGTAGGAGCAAGTTCGTTGTACACGAGTATACGTACAATGGGTGTGATTGGCAGTATGTCCTTCAGTATTTTTTCAGAAAAATCAATTATGTCATTGTTGAAGATTTCTGCCGATGCCAAAAGCATTGCCAAGAATACGATGGGGTAAAAATTGATGGTGCCGTATACTACCAACGCGTTTATTCCGTTGCTTGTGAGAAGCACCGCCACTGTTCCTATGGCAAAGAAGAGCAGGAAAAACGCCAGATTGTTGCCCAGCATGGCAAGCATTCCGTTGTTTTCGGCAGACATAAATAAAAGCTTTGATATATTCAGGAACTTCCACGATCCCATTATGTTAAGACCGACTATTGTCACAACGGAGGTGAACAGCAGAGGGATAACGTAATAAATGACACCCGAAATGAAGTTTGCAATGTAGCACTCCGTGCGCGTCAGCGGCAGGGAAAGGAAAAAGTCAGCCGAATTTTTCTTCCTGAAATGGAAGAAAAGTACATAAGCCAGAACAAGTCCCGCAACTGCGGCGATAAGGCTGAGAAAAATTGAATAGTACTCATCTGTCAAGTCAAAAATGCTGCGTAACTGACGTTCGACAGTTCTGGCATAATCCATTTTTTCGATACCGATGCGGTTGTCAAAACGGTCCATATAATCGCCGATTTCCATAAACACGGGAATGGGACCGCATATCAGCATAACTACCGTCAGAAGAATGATTATGGAACGTCCGATTTTAAGATTGTGACGGATGTATTGAGAAATGTTCTTAAACATTCATTTCACCTCCCGTAAATGCCGTAAGTCCTTTTGCTTTAAGTTCGTAACAGAAGATTTCATCCAGTGTAAGGCGTATGGGCTCAAAATAAGATACCGTGCTTCCGTTATCTTCGCAGTACGCACGGAATTTGCTTTCTATCTCATCAGCCGCACCGGGCGCAATAAAGCTGTAAAGCTTGCCCTTGTTTGTCAGAGAAGATATTTCTATATCCTGCGGAATGATACTTTCCGGGGCATTTTCTATAACCGTCTGATAACGGAAAATGTTGTCCTTTATATCGTCAAGTGAACGGTTTATAACCAGTTTGCCGTTGTCGATAAGCGCTATGTGGTCGCAAAGATCCTCCAGCTCGTACAGATTGTGCGAGGACAGTATGACCGTAGCACCCTGCTCAGCTACATAAGCCATCAGCTCACGCTTGGCATAACCTCTCATAAGCGGGTCGAGGCCGTCAAAGGTTTCGTCGCATAACATATACTTGGGCATGGTTGAAAGAGCCAGTATCACTTCGCATTGACGAAGCATTCCTTTTGAAAATGTATTAAGCAAACGTTTTTTGTCCAGCCCGAAATTACCCACCAGTTTTTCAAAATATTCATCCGAAAAGTTGGGGTAAAACCTTTTGTGAAACTCCGCACACTGTAAAAGATTTGCGGATTTGAAAAAATAATGGTCGTCCGGCAGGTAGGATAGTGTTTGCTTCAGCTCTCTGTTATCAAACACACCGTTACCGTCAATGAGTACCTTTCCGCTATCCGGTCTGTAAACCCCTGCAAGTATTCTCAGAAGTGTTGATTTTCCTGCGCCGTTTGTGCCGACAAGTCCAAGTATAGATCCGTTATTTATATTAAGATTTATATCATCCAGTGATTTTACACCGCTGGAAGGATAGGTTTTTGATATGTTGATTATTTCAATCATTTTTAATGTCACCTCCACAGTAACCTTTGTGAATTGCAGTTTCCAGCTCCGCCATGTCTATTCCTAAATCTTTAGCCTCCTTTGCTGCTATGTGAAGCTTTTTCAGGATTTCTGATTTTTTTGCTTCCAGAATGCTTGAGCCGATGATGGAAACAAAACATCCTTTTCCCAGAACAGTGTAGGTTATTCCCTGACGCTCCAGCTCGCTGTATGCCTTCTGAATTGTGTTGGGATTTATACCTAATTCCGCCGCCAACGCTCTGACCGAAGGAAGTTGCTCATCCTCGGTAAGTATCCCTCGCATTATTTGATCCTTTATCGATTCCACAAGCTGTTCGTAAATAGGTCTTCGGTCGCGGAAATCAACGTTTATCATTGTAGCCATACTTTCACCCCTTTTCGCAATGACGTAAGTGTACTATTCGTGTTAGTACAGTTGTATGATATCATAAAAAATTGTGTTTGTCAATAGTTTTGGAAAAAAATGATAAAAAAATATTATGTTGGCGGGAATTATTTTTTCTTTAATGTGCAAACTAAAGACACAACAACGAAAGGAAAGTGAAATAATATGCCTAAATTAAGCTGTACCGTTACCGATTGTACTCATAATAAGGATAACCTTTGCTGTCTTGACGCAATAAAGGTTGGAAAGATGAACGCAGTTCAGACCTGCGATACCGAGTGTGACAGCTTTTCTCAGAAGGATGACATTGTGAAGAAGTTCATTTCTTCCGTTGAAAAGCCTGTAAGTGACCTGTATATCGAATGCGATGCGAAGCATTGTGATTACAATGCCGACAACAGCTGTACCGCTGCCGATGTTCACATTTGCGGCAATAAGTGCTGTACTTGCTCCGATACACAGTGCGACACATTCAAATGCAGCGATAAATAAAAAGGGATAATATACGGTTTAGCCAAATCCGCAGACGAAAAAGCTTTCGTCTGCGGTTATTTTTTTACATAGGTTTTTACTTTATCTTATGGTTGATATTTTGCATTTTTTTGGTCAATATTGATATTGATTTTATCATTTATGTGTGATATAATTACATCTCGATGAATACTGAATTATGAAAGGTACATATTGTATGACAATAACAAACGCTTTGCTGCTGGTGCTGACTACCGTGGCAGTTGTTACTGCCGAATCCTTTAATAATCTGTTCGGCAAAAAAATGGTTAAAAAAAGCACGGATATTACCCGCTTTACCATGATAACCTCAGTGTGCTCCATTCTTACTTTTGTTGTATTGGGACTTTTTTCGGGCGGATTGGAAATTCCCACGCTGTATACTTTGATGATGGGCGGTATTTTCGGTCTCATACTCACCGGGTTTCAGCTTGCACTCTACCGTGCACTGGGGCTGGGTTCCTTTGCTTATACAACGCTCCTTTCCTCCTGCGGTATGGTTATTTCCGCACTGTTTGGAGTGGTATGGTTTCACCAGAGCATCAATGTTTTCCAGGTGATAGGTGTTGTTTTAATGCTCATTATGTTTTATTTCAACGCCAACCCGAAGAAGAATGAAAGCGTAAGTGCAAAGTGGCTGTTTTTCGCAATAATCGTATTCTTCCTCAACGGCGGCTTCGGAGTTATGCAGACAGTTTTTCAAGCATACGTTCCCGATGGAGAACCGCAGATGAACGAGTTCCTTATCGTTGCGTTTGCAATTTACGCAGTTGCGTCGTTCCTGAGTGTGCTCAAGAACGAAAAATCTGTTTCAAAGGTGTTTTCAATCAAGCCTGCTACTGTTGCAATAGCATCGGTGGTGGGTGTGGGAACGGCAATAAACCACAGTGTCAATCTTTATCTTTCCGGTGTTATGGACAGCATCATATTTTTCCCTATTGCAAACGGAGGATGCTTGATATTCTGTACACTTGTTTCAGCGGTTATATTTAAGGAACGATATAATGCCAAGCAGTATGCAGGTCTTGTGCTGGGTATAGTTGCGATTCTTCTTCTGAGCAATGTAATGAATAATTTTATAAATGTATAAAGGAGTTTATGTTATGCAGGTATTGTTTTTTGTAATCAATCGTCTTGACAAAATTGATGAGCTTCTGGAAAGATTCAACGAAGCCGGATTGAAGGGAGCTACCGTCATCAATTCCACCGGTATGGCCCATGCTTTGGCAAATCATCACGAGGATGATCTTACTTTTGCTTCTCTGCGTGCGTTTTTTGTGGGAAACCGCGAGGATAACCGCACTATTTTTATGGTGGCGGACGATAAGGCTGTGGAAATCGCAAGAAATATTTTCCATGAGGTGATTGATGTGACACAGCCGGATTCCGGTATAGTTTTCGGTATGCCGGTAACTTTTGTTGATGGCATTTCTTCACTTGAGGATTGATGGGGGAGTTATTTTGTATGGAATTTAATACCCTTGTTTATATAGCGATTCTTCTTGCTGCGGGGCTTTTGTGCGGAAGACTTGTAAAGCTTATAAAGCTTCCCAATGTAACAGGTTACCTGTTGGCGGGTCTTCTTTTGGGGCCTTATGTTTTTAAGATACTTCCCGAAAATGTGGTTTCGGATTTTTCTGTTGTTTCTGATATGGCGCTTGCGTTTATCGCTTTTACCATAGGTCTTACGTTTAAGCGCTCGTATTTTAAACGTGTCGGTATGATGCCGGTGATAATAGCATTTTTTGAGGCACTTGTTGCGGTATTTCTGGTTCAGTTCGTGCTTATTGCCTGCGGCTTTGATAAAGCATTTTCCATAGTTCTGGGTGCTATCGCCGCGGCTACTGCACCGGCTGCAACCATTATGGTAATAAAGCAGTATAAGGCAAAGGGACCGGTTACCGAGACACTTCTCAGCGTTGTTGCAATTGATGACGCGGTGGCGCTTATGGCGTTTGGTTTTTCCGTTACGATTGCCAATTCCATGAACGGGAACGGCGGCAGTATACTCATGTCCGTGCTTCAACCGTTTATTGAAATCGGTCTTTCTGTGCTTATTGGTGCTGTTGTGGGGGTATTTATGCTTATTCCCATGAAGTACTTCAAAAAGACTTCAAACCGCCTTTCCATAGCTGTTTGCGCAGTATTTCTTTCCAGTGGTGCTGCTTCCATGTTTGGAGCTTCGGCACTTTTGACCACCATGGTTACCGGTATGGTATTCTGCAACATTTCCAATGAAAGTGACACCGTCGCAAATATCGCCGACAATGTTACTCCGCCCATTTTTATGATGTTCTTCGTTATTTCGGGTGCGCAGCTTAATGTAAGTATAATCCCGCAGATAGGAATTGTGGGAATACTTTACCTTGTTGTAAGAGTTGCCGGAAAAATGCTGGGTTCCTACATCGGTGCAAAGCTTACCCATGCACCCGATAAGGTTTGTAAGTACATAGGTCCCACGTTGATCCCTCAGGCAGGTGTTGCAATAGGATTAACCATTGTCGCTCAGACATCTGTACCTCAATATGCGGACGTAATACGCGCTGTAATACTTTGCGCTACACTGATCTACGAAATCATAGGTCCTGTAATTACAAAAATAGCTCTTGTGAAGGCGGGCGAAATAAAATCTGACATCGTCGGTGCAAAATGATTATACGAAAAAAGAACTGCAATATCGAGTTGCAGTTCTTTTGTTTTTATATAATTAACAAGTTTACTGTTTTTTTAAAAAACATATACAGGGAATTTATATATTGGTCTTGTTGTGTCACATTTTATACACGCGAAGTACATATAAATGTGTAAAATATTATACGTGAATAAATTTTGGGAAAGGAAAATACCATGTCAGAAAAGAATAATACAGAAACTCAAACCAACACCGCACAAGAGATTTTTGAAGGCAAAAATAACAAAAAGCCAAAAAATCATAAGCGCCGTAGGCTCATAAGCGGTATTATCAGATGGCTTTCAGTGATTGTGTTAATTGCAGGCGTGTGCATATTCGTATGGAAGAATGATAAGGCATATTCGTTTGCTCAGAAATACATAAGCTTTTTGCCCGAGCGAAGTGCTGCGGTGCAGAGCACCTCGGGTTATACGGTGGCTCCCGCCGAACGCCGCACCATCAGTGTTACTCTTACAGGCACGGGAACACTTCAGCCAATTGATTCATACACCATAACCGCTAAGGTTACGGGTGAGATAATGAGCGCAGATTTTGAAGAAATGGATATTGTTGAAAAGGATCAGGTGCTGTATACAATAGATTCTGCCGATTTGCAAAGCGACATACGTGATTTTGCCGACAATGTGGAGGATGCACGCGAGGCACTTGACGAACTCATGGAAGACTATACAGACCTTGTGCTTTACAGTGACTACGGCGGTGTCTGTGAAGAGGTATATGTTGAAGAGGATGATACAGTTCAGAAAGGTGCAAAAATAGCTCATATAATTGACCGTGATACAATGCTTCTCGAGGTTCCTTTCTTCGTACAGGATATTCCCGATATAAATGTGGGACAGTCGGCGGTTGTTACCGTCAATTCCGCTTCCGACAGCGTTATCGGTGTTGTTACAAAAATCGGCTCTCTCGAAACAGTAACTTCGGTTGGTGCAAAGCTCCGCACTGTTACTGTCAGTGTAAAAAACCCCGGAAGCATTACTACTGCTACCACAGCCTATGCAATCGTAGGCGATATTGAATCCGCAGGAGAGGGCACATTTAAGTACAATGTAGATGAGGAAATAACTGCTGTATACAGTGGAGAAATAGAAACCCTTAACATTTCCGAGGGTGACAGAATTTCGGAAGGCTCGGTTATATTGAAAATTTCCTCCGAAAATCTCGATGACCAAAAAGAAAATCTGGAAAAACAGCTTGAAAAGGCTCAGGAAAACTATAACGATTACCTCGAAAAGCTTGAAGACTATACAATAACCGCTCCTATTGCGGGAACGGTTGTTCAGAAGAATTACAAGGCTTCCGACAATATTTCAAGCGGTACAGGCGGAAATTCCGCTTTGGCTATCATATACGATATGTCAAAGCTTAATTTTGAAATGAATATTGATGAATTGGATCTTTCTCTCATCAAGGAGGGACAGGAGGTTAGCATAACCTCCGATTCATTTGATGAAACATATACGGGCTATGTTAAGAAAAAGAGTATTATCGGCTCCAGCTCCATGGGCACCACAACTTACCCGGTTACCATTGAGCTTGACGGAAACGATGTACTTTTGCCGGGTATGAACGTTAATGCAACCATATATATTGAAAAGGTTGAAAATGCGCTTGCAGTACCCGTTGAAGCGATAATGCGAGGAAATAAGGTCAGGGTTCTGAAAAAAGATGCAGGAAATGGTGCACCCGGTGATAAGATTCAGCAGGAAAAGGAAACGTTTGGTAAAGACGAAATGCCGCAGATGCCGGAAAAAATGGAAATTTCCGATATGTCGCAGTCAGATCGTGAAAAACTCCCGCAAAGACAGCAGGGCTTCGAGCGTCACAATGCTTTTGGAAACATGAACGTACAGGAAGGCGATTTTGATATCGTTGAGGTTGTTACCGGTGTGAGCGATGATGACTATGTTGAAATAGTTTCGGGACTTGAAGAAGGAGATATGGTTGTTATTCTGAACACCACAGTTGACTCAAGCGCCACTGTTACCGGCGGTATGATGGGCATGGGCTCAATGGGTGGTATGGGCTCAATGCCGTCGATGGGTGGAAACATGGGCGGAGGCTTTAACAGCGGAAATATGGGAGGCAGAATGCCCAGATGATAAGATTTGAACATATATCAAAAATATATGAAATGGGTGACACAGAGGTAAGAGCAGCAGATGACATATCTTTTCGAATCGGAAAAGGTGAATTTGTAGCCATCGTAGGCCAATCAGGCTCCGGAAAATCTACCTGTATGAATATTATAGGATGTCTTGATGTACCTACATTGGGCTCATATTACCTCAACGATGTCGATGTTTCCACTCTTAACGACAATAAGCTGGCGGACATAAGAAACAAAACACTGGGATTTATATTTCAACAGTATAATCTGATACCCAAGCTCAATGTGCTTGAAAATGTGGAGCTTCCTTTGCTTTACAGCGGTATGCCCAAGTCACAAAGACGACGTATGGCAATGGAGGCACTCAAAAAGGTTGGGTTGGAGGAAAAAGCGAAAAACCTTCCGTCACAGCTTTCGGGTGGACAGCAGCAGAGAGTTTCCATAGCAAGAGCACTTGCGGGCAATCCGCCTGTTATACTTGCTGACGAGCCTACCGGTGCTCTGGATTCCCGAACGGGCAGGGAAGTGCTGGAATTTCTGCAGAAGCTTAACAGCGAGGGGAACACGGTTGTTCTTATTACCCATGATAATGATATAGCCCGTAAGGCACAGCGTATTATACGTCTTGCGGACGGCAAAGTGATATATGACGGGCCTTCCGACGGAGCGGGCGCGGTGGTAAATCCTGAGCTTTCTCACGAAGAACAGCATAAAGGAGGTAAAAAATGAGCTTTTATCAATCTTTTTTGCTGGCTCTGAAAGGACTCAGTACCAGTAAAATGCGTGCTTTCCTCACTATGCTGGGCATAATTATAGGCGTTGCGGCGGTTATAATTATAACAGGGCTCGGCAACGGTATGCAAAACTATATGACAGAGCAGTTTGAGGGAATGGGAACAAGAACTCTCAATATAAATCTTACCGGACGCGGCTCAAACCGTACTGTTTCTGTTGACAGGATGTATGAAATCGCCGAAGAAAACAATGAACTCGTCGCGTACATAAGTCCGAAGGTCAATGTTTCGGGCGCCGTACGTTGCAACAACGAAAATTTGTCAAGCTCTGTTACGGGTGTGGGCGAGGACTATCTTAGTGTTAATGCCTGGACACTTGCTTCGGGCAGATTTTTGCAGTATTTCGATATTTCCGCGCGCAAAAAGGTGTGTGCGGTAGGCTCTTATTACCAATCTGCGGATGTTTTTGACGGTGCTGCACTCGGGAAAACACTTAAAATCAACGGAGAGTTGTACAATATTGTAGGTGTGATTGAGGAAATAGCCGATTCCACCGAAAACAGCACGGATAATATGGTGCTTATACCGTACTCTAACGCTACCAAGTTTTCGAGAAACGCCACCATTTCTTCATATGTTGCCGCAGCCACAAGTGATGACACTGTTATAGAGGCGCAGGAAAAAATCGAGGAAGCTCTTTACGAGGTCTTTCTTAATGATGACTTGTATACCGTTTTTTCCATGACTGAAATACTTGGCATAGTTAATGAAATTATGGATATAGTTGTAGGTATTTTAGCCGGAATCGCAGGAATATCTCTTGCGGTGGGCGGAATAGGCATTATGAACATAATGCTTGTGTCCGTTACCGAAAGAACCCGTGAAATAGGAATCCGAAAGGCGTTGGGCGCCAAGCAACGTGATATAAAGAGCCAGTTTATAATTGAGGCAGGTACCACAAGCGCCATCGGAGGCATACTCGGGATAATTGTGGGAATATCAATTGCCGGCGTCATAGGACCCATGTTTGATATTACTGCTGTTCCTAAGGTGGATTCGGTAATGCTTGCTTTCGGAATTTCAGTTGGTATAGGAATAATATTCGGCTTTTTGCCTGCCAATAAAGCCGCAAAGCTTAATCCTATTGATGCACTCAGACACGATTAGAAAGGAAAAAGTATGAAAAAACTTATTTTACTTTTGCTGTCTTTTTCTCTGATTTTCACTGCCATGGTTCACGCCCGTGAAAACGCTGATATTGACAAGATAACTGATGTTATCCGTCTTCTGGAGATAATGCACGGCGATGAAAACGGAGAACTTAACCTGAGCGACAATGTTACACGTGCGGAGTTTGTAAAGATGGCTATTTGTGCCTCAAGCTACAAAAGTGCTGCCGATACAGCGCCAAAGAATACGCTATTCCCCGATGTGAGAAGTAATCACTGGGCAACTCGCTATGTGGGACTTGCTATTTCAAACGGATGGATCAACGGCTATCTTGACGGCACCTTTCGCCCCGACAACAATGTAAAGCTGGAGGAAGCCGTAAATATCGTACTCAAAATACTCGGCTATACCGAAAAAGAGCTTGTGGGAGCATACCCCACACCGCAGATGTCGAACTACAAATCCCTGAAGCTGGATAAAAATATCAATGCCGTTCAGGGGGAATTTCTCACGCGTGAGGAATGTATGCTCCTTATATATAATATGCTCAATACCGAGAATAAAAACGGTACCATTCATGCGCAGGCTCTCGGATACGCTCTTGATTCCAATGACGAAATAGACTACCTTGCCGTCGTTGAGAAAAATACCGACGGACCTTTGCTTGTCACTGACAAAAACTGGCTTGATATAACCGGCATTGCAGCTGAAAAGGCTGAAATATGGCGTGACGGCAGACAAACATCTTTTGGGGATGTTCAGCAGTATGACGTTGTTTATTATTCGAAACTGATAAATACCGTGTGGGCGTACAGTGATAAGGAGTTCGGTGTGCTTCAGAGCGTTTCTTCCGTGGCTTCTCCCAACACCGTGACGCTTTCCGGTAAAACATATACCCTCGGGAATTCCGATGTGAAATACAAATTCTCTTCTATGGGTACCTTTGCAAAAGATGATATCGTCGTGGTGCTTTTGGGTGATAACGGCCAGGTTGAATATGCTTACGATGCGCACGAAATTGATTACCGCCTGTTTGTCGAGGACGAAACGGACTATGTTCTGCTGACTCAATACTCTCTTGAAGATCCTTTTGTAGTTGAGGATGAATTAAGTTGGAAGGACAACATACCGTTTGATGTGTCGGGTGCAATGATATATAAAAACGGCAATGCTTCAAGTGCTGATAAAATACAGAAATATGATGTAGTCTACTCCTCGAAGCTTATGAATACCGTCTGGTGCTATGACACAAAAAAGAGCGGAATAGTAAACGGAGTTTCTCCCACAAAGTCAGCTCCGTCATCCGTTAATCTTTCGGGCACAAATTACAGCATTGCTTCCGACAGTGTTGCTTTCAGCTTGTCCGAACTTGGTACTGTTTCCGAAGGTGATGTGGTAACGCTGCTTTTGGGCCGCGATAATCTTGTGGAGGGTATTATTACTGCCGATGCCTCTGACAGTTCCATGTATATTCAGGGTGATTTGGACTATCAGCAGATAGTTAACGCATCCATCGAAGGGCCGTACATTGTCAACGGAACAAGCTATAAAGACGAGATCGATTTTGAACTTGACAGCGCTTCAATTTACCGTAACGATGAAGCATCAAATGCCGATGCTATCCGTGAATGGGACGTTTACTACTACTCCAAACCCTTGAAAACCGTGTGGGTTTATTCAAAAAAGGTAAGCGGAAGATATGAAGCAGCTTCTCCCGATAAATCGGCACCAAGCTCTGTTGTGGTCTCGGGCAAGAGTTATTTAATTGAGAACACCTCCGTATCTCATAAGCTTTCGTCAGCAGGCGAATACGCAATTGGTGACAATGTCACACTTCTTCTTGGTAAAAGCGGAGGTATTGCAGGTGTCGTGAGCGCGGACGAGGTTTCCGATGAGGTTATCGGATTTATCACGGATTTCTACACAAAGGACTATACTACCGCTTACGGCGGTACATATACTTCAAATTGTATATCCGTAACCGACTTTGACGGCAATACTATGGAATTCCCTACAACGCTTTCTTATACTTCCAAGGGTAAGATGGTATCCGTGAAGGTGACATCCTCTGGTACAAAAATATCCGTTATTGCCAAGACCTATACTTCTGTAAAAGACCTTGAAAAAGCCATGGCGGAGAATAAGTATGCCGACGGTGCAAAGGTGGCTGATAAGTGCGGCTCGGCAGTTATTCCCGTTTACACCGAAAGACTTGCCGGCTGTAAGGTGACATCGGATGATGTTATTTACTATAAGCTTAACGCCGAGGGTGAGATAGAAATACTGCTTCTGAATGATTATACCGGTGACAGTCATACATATGTTATAATGGAAAAGGCAATCGAAACCGTTACAAACCGCGGTGTCACGGGAACCTATGAATACGTTGGTCCGGACGGTACAAAACGTCTTATCACTGACACTGTTTTCGGCATTGAGAGCGGAATTGCATCAATAGAAAATGACGGTGCATATGTCACCGATATGCGCAATCTCAAAATCGGTGTGAACCTTGATGCCGTAGGACAACTCACGGCTCTTTCTGACGGATTGACCTATGCTGTGTGGGATAAAGTTGCGATATACGAATACAAGGATGCCGATTACCGTGCAATAACGGTTTCTGATATTGAGAACAGTGATGATTACGCTCTTATCGGATGGCTTGATAAACGTCCCGACCGTGGCGGTCTTATAAGAATTATTATAGCAACTCCTCTTGCAAAATAAAACTAAAACAAAACACCGTGCCATGGCATGGTGTTTTGCAGTTTTTTTGCATATTTAATAGAATGTATTGACAAAAATATTTAAAAGATATATAATGCACTTAAAGTTATTTTTGGAGGTATACCATGTTTATAGATATTCATTCTCATTGTTATCGTAAACCCCATCATTTTCCCTGTATTCCTTCTTTTTCAACACCGGAAGAGCTAATCAAGGAGTACGATGCCCTCGGTATTGATAAGGCCGTTCTTATGCCGGTGGTTAATAACGAGATATACTTGCCTCAGAGCAATGAAGAAATACTGGAAATATGCGCAGAATATCCCGACAGATTTATACCTTTCTGCAATCTTGACCCACGCGCCCTCACCAACAGCCCCGATGCACCGCTTGATGTAGTGCTGCAATACTATAAGGATAACGGCTGTAAGGGAGTGGGCGAGGTAATGCCCAATATGGAACTTATGGATCCGATGGTTCAGAACCTTTTTGCATGTGCTGAAAAGGTCGGACTTCCCATTACATACGATGGCTCGGATCAAAAGACTAATGACTTCGGTCTTTATGATGACCCCGGACTTCCTCAGCTTGAACACACACTTCAGCGCTATCCAAAGCTTAAAATATTTGGTCACGGTCCTGTTTTCTGGGCTGAAATCGCCCGTCTTGAAACTCCCGGTGAACGTGCATATGTGTGGACACGCAGCGGTGATATGGTAGGTAAACTTAATCGCGGAAAGATAAAAGAAGAGGGTGTAGTACCCAAACTTCTCCGCCGTTATCCCAATCTCCTTTGCGACCTTTCGGACGGCACCTGCTATAACGCCCTTACCAGAGATGAGGAGTTTACCTTCAAATTCATAGAAGAGTTTGCTGACAGAATGTTCTTCGGAACCGATATGTGCTTCCCCGGAATGAATGCGCCTCTTGCCAATACTTTGCGCACCTGGTATAAAGACGGCAAGATCTCCAAGGACAGCTTTGACAAAATTACTCACAAAAATGCAATCGAACTTTTGGAACTGTAATAAATAGCCTTCAAAAGCCTCATTATACTCCGGTATAATGAGGCTTTGTGTTGACAAAACAAATATAATGTTGTAAAATGTACGTATACATTTTTTCGGATTGGAATACATATATGGTACTGATTGAATTTTTTGATAAAGAGCCCATGAATAATATGATAGGCTGTCTCAGCCTTCGCCCTCAAAAGGTATATTTTGTGGGCGGAGATGCAAGAAGAATAAAAAAACAGCTTCCTAAATATTCTGAATTTTTGTCACGGCGCGGCATTGATACACAGTTTTATGTAAAATGCGCAGCCAAGAATAATATGGGTGCAATGCTTTCTGTTCTTGAAAAGATAGTTGAAGCTGAACAGGAATGCTGTTTTGACCTTACGGGAGGCGGCGACGTTGCGCTTGTTGCAGTAGGTGTTATATACGAAAGATACCGTGACAGCAGAGATTTGACCTTGCACAGGTATAATATCAGCACTCACAGCGTAGGGCTGTTTGAAACAGATGACGGCGAAATACCACAGTTAAACACTTCCATGCCGAGCATTACCATCGAAGAAAGTGTTTCGCTTCACGGTGGTGCAGTATGTATGGCGCAGGAAAACGGCAGACGATGCGACGGATGGGATTTTAACGATGAATTTATCTGTGATGTGGACACTTTGTGGAATATTTCCAAAAAGTCACCCTCGTCATGGAATTCGGCAGTGGGGGCTCTGTCGGCACTGGAGGCGGCAAAATTGCCGAAAAGCTCAAACGGCTTGATAAAAGCGGACGTTACTATAAATAAAAGCGCCTCGCAGGCAGTTTCGTTGCTGGAGGCTTTGGCTGAATATGGTTTGATACACGAATTTGAAAAAGACGGTACCACTGTCTCTTACCGCTACAAGAACAGTCAAATTAAAAAATGCCTTTCAAAAGCGGGAAATGTTCTGGAACTGAAAACACTTATTTTGGCGCGCCGCCTGAAAAATTCCGACGGCAGCAACTATTATACAGATTCCGCCATGCAGGTGTGCATTGATTGGGATGGCAATGTAAACCAATCCGGGGACGGCAAACGTGATACGGAAAACGAAATTGATGTGGTATTCATGAAAAACCTTGTACCTGTTTTTGTTTCCTGCAAAAACGGCTCGGTGGGTGATGATGAGCTTTATAAGCTTAATACCGTAGCTCTCCGATTCGGAGGCTCATATGTCAAAAAGGTGCTTGTGGCTACGCATCTGGGCAAACAGGGTGAGGCAGCAAAGTATTTCCGTCAGCGTGCACAGGATATGAATATATGCCTTATTGATAACGTCCACCTTATAAAGGAAGAAAACTTTGAACAAAAACTTATGAATATTGTGATGTGAAAAATGTGCTGAACACAAGTTCAGCACATTTTCGGACTGTCGAGAAAGTCGTGATACCGCGACTTAAAAAAATTACATTTCAAAAAGACGAAAATAAATCGAAAAATAATTTAACAGCAGGTGATGCATCGAATATCACCTGCTGTTTGTCGCTTTTTGTCGCTTCAAGCCCTATCGTACCTTTGTACGCCGACGGGCTTTAATCGGCAAAATATCCCTGACTTTTCGAAAGTCTCACAGTGTGCCGATAGGGTTATCGACACACTGAAATGTGCTGAACACAAGTTCAGCACATTTTAACTCATATTATTCAGCGTCTTCGTCGGAATCTTCGGGAATTTCCGCGTTTTCTTCAGTTTCTTCCTGAATAGAGTAGCTTACTTCGTCGTCGTCGAATTCTTCAAATCCGTCATAAGACGAGCAATCACAGCAATTTTCGTTATCGCAGTCGTAGCAGGCATCCATTGCGTCCATGTGGCGCTTGTTTTCTGCTTCGAGATATTCCATATAAAGAATCCACAGACCTGCAAGACCGCCTATCAGACCTACCGTAAGAAAGGTACCCGCAAGCTGTTTCTTGTTCTTGTTCATGAAGGACAGGAAAAGTACAAACATGGTTACGGATTGAACAACAAGTGAAATGCCGACAATCATTCTGGGTTTACGCATAACAATTCTCCTTTATATATAAATTATTTTTTGTTTATTATCTGAATTATGCCTGCGCTTTATACTTAAGAAAGGCATTCATAAATTCATCCAATTCTCCGTCCATGACAGCAGAAATATCGCCTGTTTCATAGCCGGTGCGGTTGTCTTTTGCGAGAGTGTAGGGCATAAATACGTAAGAACGTATCTGTGAACCCCACTCAATATTGTTCTTAATTCCTTTGATATCCTCAATTTTTTCAAGGTGCTCACGTTCTTTGATTTCGAGAAGCTTGCTCTTAAGCATTTTAAGTGCGACTTCACGGTTCTGAACCTGGCTTCGCTCGTTTTGGCATCCGACAACAATTCCGGTTGGAATATGTGTAATACGTATAGCAGAGTCGGTTTTGTTTACGTGCTGTCCGCCGGCACCGCTGGCACGATGGGCTTCCACTTTTATTTCTTCTTCTTTGATTTCGATTTTTATTTCATCATTGAACTCGGGCGCCACCTCTACCGAAGCGAATGAGGTATGTCGTCTTCCCGAAGAGTCGAATGGGGAGACACGGACAAGTCTGTGTACACCGTTTTCGCTCTTTGCATATCCGTAAGCGTATAATCCTTCAACAAGGAAAGTAACACTCTTTATGCCGGCTTCGTCGCCGTCCAGATAGTCAAGTACCTTGACCTTGAAGCCTCTTTTTTCGGCCCAGCGGGAATACATTCTGTAAAGCATCTGCGCCCAGTCCTGAGCTTCTGTTCCGCCGGCACCGGGGTGTATGGCGATGATGGCATTGTTTCGGTCATATTCACCCGAGAGGAGTATGCGTGTTTTTTGCTCGTCATAGCCTTTTTCTATTCTGCGTATATCATTGAGGATATCTTCCGCAAGTGCTTCGTCATCCTCTTCACAGGCAAGCGCCAACATTTCGCAGGTGTCGTTAAATAAAAGCTTGAGCTGCTTGAAGCTTTCCAGTCTGTCCTTTTCGGCTTTCAATTCAACCAGAGTCTTTTGAGATGCCTGTGGGTCATCCCAAAAGCCTTCGGACTGCACTTTTGCTTCCAGAGAGTCCACTTTTTCGGTCAGTGCGTTTATGTCCAGCGAAATCTCAAGCTCGTCTATTTTTGTTTTAAGTTCATCGAGTGTCTGCTTGGATTGTTCAAGAATAAGTATCAATGAGGTGCTCCTTACAATTAAAAATTTCCTTATACATATTATATACTATTTTTTCAAGAATGTAAAGACAAATTTATATAATTTTTCAAAAAATTTCTTTTATGTTTCTTTAGACGCTTAATTGTGCATCTGAATTCTGTGAAAAACGGATGATTTGTAAATATTATCTAAAAAAAAGATGTATTTTTAGATAAGTGTACAAACTATATTTAGTTATCAAAAAGCTATTGACAACTAGATGTAGTATGTGATATAATATTTTTACTTTCAAAAATGTTATCGGAGGATTTATATAAATGATACAGCAAATTAAAAAAAGAAACGGCGATGTTGTTGATTTCGACCCGTTAAAAATCAGAGCCGCCATAAGTAAAGCCAATAAAGCAGGCGGGGAAAACGAAATTTCCGACGAGACCCTTGACTGTATAACCAGACAGGTGGTTTCTGATATACCTAAGGACAGCGTTCCCACTGTGGAAGAAATACAAGATATAGTAGAGTCTACTCTTATTTCTTCGGGTTACGCGAAAACCGCAAAGGCGTATATTCTCTACCGTGCCGAGCACACCAAAATACGTCAGACCGAAAGTGACCTGATGGATATATTTAAGGAGCTTACCTTTTCCAGCGCAGCCGATGCGGATATCAAGCGTGAAAACGCCAATATTGATGCCGACACCGCTATGGGTACCATGCTCAAGTACGGCTCTGAGGGTGCTAAGTATTTTGTTGATAATTACATTCTTCCCAAGGATGTTGCCTCGGCTCATATGAACGGTGATATACATATCCACGACAAGGATTTTTATATGCTCACCGAAACCTGTTGCCAGATAAACCTTCTTGAGCTTTTTAAAAACGGATTTTCCACGGGACATGGATATCTGCGTGAGCCCAACGGAATAGGAAGCTATTCCGCACTGGCTTGTATAGCTATCCAGGCAAACCAGAACGAAATGCACGGCGGTCAGGGTATTCCCAATTTTGACTACTGCATGGCTCCCGGCGTTGCCAAGACATTCCGTAAAGAATACTTTAAATCTCTTGTAAAGTATATGTCTTTTAACCTTGGAAAAACAGCCGAGGAAGCACTCAAGATAATTGACAAAATCAAGCCTCAGATAAGTGAGTCGGTCGGAATCGGAAAGAAAGATGAAACACTTTCCGCACTCAATGCGGCGTTCTCCGGCTCATCGCTCAAACCCGCCGAAATTAAGGAAATGCATGAAAAAGCATTTGAAATGGCGTATTCCGATACCGAAAATCAGACATATCAGGCAATGGAGGCCTTCATTCATAACCTCAACACCATGAATTCCCGCGCAGGTGCACAGGTTCCTTTCAGCTCGGTGAACTACGGAACCGATACCTCTCCCGAGGCGAGAATGGTAATCAAGAATCTGCTTCTTGCCACCGATGAGGGCTTGGGAAATGGCGAAACTCCTATTTTCCCCGTACAGATTTTCAAGGTTAAGGAAGGCATCAACTACAACGAGGGCGATGTAAACTATGACCTCTACAAGCTGGCAATAAAGACATCTGCAAAGCGTCTTTTCCCCAACTTCAGCTTTATGGATGCTCCCTTTAATATGGAATACTATAAAGAGGGCGACTATAACACCGAGGTTGCGTACATGGGTTGCCGTACACGTGTAATGGGCAACGTTCATGACCCTGACAGACAGGTTACCTGCGGACGAGGAAACCTCAGCTTTACCTCTATAAACCTTCCCAGAATCGCTATCGAATCCAAGGGCGATCTTGCAAAATTCTATACTATACTTGATAAGCGTATAGACCTGGTTATCCGTCAGCTTATTAACCGTCTGCAGATTCAGTCCTCCAAAACTGTCAGAAACTATCCGTTCCTTATGGGACAGGGCGTGTGGATTGATTCAGAAAAGCTCGGCCCGGATGACAGTGTTGCAGAGGTACTTAAGCACGGTACTCTCAGCATGGGCTTTATAGGACTTGCCGAAACACTTAAGGTTCTCACCGGCTCTCATCACGGCGAAAGCGAAGCCTCCCAGAAGCTGGGTCTTGAGATAATCGGCTATATGAGACGCCGAATGGATAACGAATCCAAGAATCGCGGACTTAACTTTTCACTTCTTGCAACCCCCGCAGAGGGCCTCAGCGGACGATTTGTACGTATTGATAAAAAGCGATTCGGTATAATTCCCGGCGTTACCGACCGCGAATATTATACAAACTCTTTCCATATTCCCGTATATTTCCCTATCACTGCTTTCAAAAAAATCCAGCTTGAAGCACCTTACCATGCACTTACCAATGCCGGACACATCAGCTATGTTGAATTGGATGGTGACACCTGCAAAAACCCCGAAGCTTTCGAATCGGTTATCCGCTGCATGAAGGAAAGCGGAATCGGCTACGGCTCGGTTAACCACCCTGTTGACCGCGACCCTGTTTGCGGCTACACCGGTGTTATTGATGATGTCTGCCCCCGTTGCGGAAGACGCGAAGGCGAGGAACTTACCCCTGCAAAATACAAAGAACTCAGAAAACTTTATCCCAATATGCCTAATTTGGCAGGACAATACATACAAGGAGAAGAATAATATGAATACAACAGAAAAGAATGCACTCGGAAAAGGAATAAAATTCGAAAGAATCCGCCGTATCACAGGCTATCTTGTTGGTACAACAGACCGTTTTAATGATGCGAAACGCGCAGAAGAGCGTGACCGTGTCCGTCATAGTCTGAGCACAAAATAAGCCATGTCGGAACTTATGCTTTGCGGTATCGAATCGGAAAGTATAGTGGACGGCCCGGGCTTCAGATACGTTATATTCACTCAGGGCTGTCCACACAATTGTAAAGGTTGTCACAATCCGCAAACCCACCCTTTTGAGGGTGGGTTTAAAGCGGATATAGACCTGATACTTTCCGCTTTTGACGAAAATCCGCTTCTTTGCGGTATAACCTTTTCGGGTGGTGAACCGTTTTGTCAGGCGTCGGAACTTTTGCCGCTGGCGCGTGCGGTAAGGGCTAAAAATAAAGGCGTTATGTCTTACAGTGGTTATACACTGGAGGAACTTTTAAAACTTTCGGAAGAGAATCCCGATATAATGGAACTTTTGAAGCTGTGCGACTTGCTTGTCGACGGAAGATATGTTGAAGAACAACGCGACCTCACTTTGCGCTTCCGCGGCAGCCGCAATCAACGTGTTATTAACATGGGAGAATATTTTAAAACAGGAGAAATAAAACTGTATGAGTAGATATGAAGTATCGGAAAATGTTGAATTTTCCCCCGATCTCAGCCATGAAAATATATTGCTGAACAGAAAAAAGCTTTTGTCATTTGACCCCAATGCGGATTATCAGGTATGGAAAAATGCTGTCCGCGAGCGTCTTGATGATTTGCTCGGAGATATGCCTGAGAAGGTAGACCTCAAGGTGGAAGTGGAATGGGAAAAGGAAGAAGAAACATTTATTGAGCGTCGCTTTACTTTTTATTCTGAGTACCGCACACTGGTTCCTTGCCATCTGCTTATCCCCAAGACAGGCAAAGGCAAGTATCCTATGGTAATTTGTTTGCAGGGACACTCCAGTGGTATGCATATTTCGCTTGGCAGACCTAAATATGAAGGAGACGCGGCGCTTGTTGCCGACGGAGACAGAGATTTTGCGCCTCAGATAGTAAAAGAGGGCTATGCGGCTCTTGTTGTAGAACAGCGCGGCTTCGGTGAACGCCGTACACCTAAGCATCATGGTGATAATAACACTACATGTGCCCATCCGTCCATGGTTGCACTGCTTTTGGGCAGAACTATGGCAAGAGAGCGCGGATGGGATATTTCCCGTGCTATCGATGCGGTAGGGGAGACCTTCAAGGATATCGACATGGATAAAATTGCTCTTATGGGCAACTCCGGCGGCGGAACGGCAACATATTATACTGCTTGTTTTGAACCGCGTATAAAGGTCGTAATGCCATCATGTGCGGTCTGCTCGTTTGATACATCTATAGGCACACTTCGCCACTGTGACTGTAATTACATTCCCAGAATGGCAAAATACTTTGATATGGGTGAAATAGCATGCCTTATTGCACCACGTCCGCTCATTGTTGTCGCCGGTGCGAAGGACCACGGCTTCTTGTATCCCGGGGTAGAGAAGGTATACGATGTGATAAAGCAGATATACGAAAAAGAAGGAGCCCCCGAAAATTGTCAGCTTATCACCGGAGATGCAGGACACCGTTTCTATGCTGATATTTCATGGCCTGTGTTCAGAAAATATTTTGTAGGCGAGTAATACGCTTTTTCAATATTATAAAACAAAGTCACCGAGCAATCGGTGACTTTATTTGTTACTTATTACTTGTCAGTGGAGTTGATTACAGTGATTTTTATATCTCCCGTATCTGTGTATATCCTTTATAAAAACAGACTTGCCAAATGACAAGTCTGTTTTTTCAGCACCCCCAACAGGAATCGAACCTGTAACTAACCCTTAGGAGGGGTTTATTATATCCATTTAACTATGGAGGCGTGTGGCGGTTTGCACCGCCATTATTTTAATATATTTTTGACATGTTGTCAATAGAAAAAATCAAAAATTAAAAAATTCTCTTTCCTTCGAAAGTCGTGAAAAGTTGCCGTGACCGGGATAAATCCTGTAATCACCTTCCAGCGAAAACAGCTTTTTCAGCGAATTACTGAGTATCTTTTCGCTACCGCCGTGTAAATCGGTGCGACCTACATCGCCGGCAAAAAGAGTATCACCTGTAAACATACTTTCTTCTGCAACAAAGGTACAAGAGCCTTTTGTGTGCCCGGGAGTGTGAATGACTTTAAAACTCATGTTACCGCAGTTGATTGTATCACCGTCATTCAGAAAAATATCCGCGTTTCCGCATGTAAAATTGCTTCCTGCAAACTGCATTGCGTAGCTTAACATGGGGTCGACAAGCATTTCATTGTCGTAAGCATGAATTGCGATTTTGGCACCTGTCTTTTCCTTCAGCACTTTACATGCCATAATGTGGTCAAAATGCCCGTGAGTAAGCAGAATATATTCAAGTGTCAGATTTCTTTCGGCAATTTTGCGGTAAATTCCTTCACCATCACAGCCCGGGTCAATAACAACACATTTTGAGGTCTCGGGGTCAACACATATGAAAGCGTTTGTACGGACCGATCCCAGAATAAAAGTCAGTATCTTCATTTTGTCATTTTTGCGCGTATCTTTGCACGCTGTTCGTTGTTGAGGATTTTTTTGCGAAGTCTGAGCGAGGTGGGAGTTACCTCCAGAAGTTCGTCATCTGCGATGAATTCAAGGCATTTTTCCAGCGACATTTGACGTGGAGGAACCAATCTGAGAGCTTCGTCGGCGCCTGTTGAACGTATGGCGGTAAGATGCTTCTTTTTGCACGGGTTGACAACCAGATCGCTGCTTTCGCTGTTTTCACCGATTATCATTCCCTCATATACATCCACTGAAACACCTATGAACATAGTTCCTCTGTCTTGCGCATTGAACAGACCGTAGGAAGTGGTGCATCCATCCTCCCATGCCACAAGAGAGCCGCGGGTTCTGTCATTTATAACGCCCTTCATCGGGTAATAATCTTCAAACATGGTATTGACTATGGCATTACCCTTTGTGAGGGTCATAAGCTCACTTCTGCAGCCTATAAGTCCACGTGAGGGGATAAGGAACTCGATACGTGTGAAGCCTGTGGAAATAGGGGTCATATTGGTCATGTCGCCTTTTCTTGCGGCTACATTTTCAATAACCGTACCGCTGTATTCGTCGGGTACATCTATAAACAGCTTTTCATAAGGCTCGCAAAGCTGACCGTCAATTTCTTTGGTAATAACGGTAGGCTTGGAAACCTGGAATTCATATCCCTGGCGACGCATGTTTTCAATAAGCACCGAAAGATGAAGCTCACCGCGTCCCGAAACCTTGAAGGTATCTGTGTTGTCGGTTTCTTCAACCTTTAGACTTATATTGGACTCCAGCTCTCGCATCAGTCTTTCACGCAGATGACGAGTTGTAACGAAAGTACCGTCTTTTCCGGCGAATGGACTGTTGTTTACAAGAAAGTTCATGCTGAGTACCGGTTGTTCGATTTCAACAAACGGGAGCGCTTCGGGATTTTCCGCGTCGCATACCGTTTCGCCGATGTTTATGTCGGGTATGCCCGTCATGCACACAATATCACCGGCAGATGCCTGAGTGACCTGTGTGCGCTTGAGACCGTCAAACATATAAAGACCGCCGATTTTGGTCTTGTCAATGCGTCCGTCTGTACGGCATACCGATACAAATGTTTTTTCGTTAATATGTCCTCTTGTTATTCTGCCCACCGCAATACGACCCGTATATTCATTGAAATCAATATTTGAAACAATCATCTGGAAGGGCTGATCGGGGTCGCCCGCCGGATAGGGGATTTTGTCTACGATAAGGTCAAAAAGAAGTCTGAGGTCATCATTTTGCTTTTCAGGCGTGAGACTTGCCCAGCCGTCGCGTCCCGAAGCATATACAACGGGAGAATCAATTTGCTCATCGTTTGCATCCAGCTCAATGAAAAGCTCAAGAACCTCGTCCAGCACTTCACTGGGACGTGCGTTGGGACGGTCTATTTTGTTAACGACTATAATAGGAACAAGCCCCAGGCTTAAAGCTTTTTTGAGCACTGTTCTTGTCTGAGGCATACAGCCCTCAAACGCATCTACCAGAAGAAGAACACCGTCTACCATTGAAAGACTGCGTTCAACCTCTCCGCCAAAGTCAGCATGGCCGGGAGTGTCAACTATATTGATACGGTAATCCTTGTAGGCAAGAGAAGTGTTTTTTGCAAGAATGGTTATTCCACGCTCTTTTTCAAGATCGTTGGAGTCCATTATTCTCTCCGCAACCTGCTCGTTTTCACGGAAGGTACCTGTTTGCTTGAGCATGGCATCAACCAGTGTTGTTTTGCCATGGTCAACGTGAGCGATTATGGCGATATTTCTTATGTTTTCCTGTTTCATTAATTCATTCCGCCTTTCGAATTTTACAACCATTTATTATACCACAAAACGCATGGAATTGCAAGAGTAAGTGGCAAAAAAATAACAATTAACAGTATATTTACAAATATGCATTGAATAACAAGTCGTAATTGATATAATTACAGTAAAATATAAAACAAAAGGAGTTAACTATGGAAAATAAAGTTTTGCTTATTCTTGTGGACGGTATGCGCCCGGATGCGCTTGATAAATGCGGTGACAACTATCTTTGCAAGCTTGCCGAAGAATCACTTTCTACCCTTGAGGCTAAAACCGTTATGCCATCGGTCACTCTCCCTTGCCACACATCACTTTTTTACGGTGTGGAGCCTGCCAGACACGGTATTACGACAAATGTCTGGATGCCTATGGTGAGACCGGTTGATAGTCTTGTGGATGTAATCGCAAAAGCGGGCGGCGTGTGTGCGACGTTCTATAACTGGGAACAACTCCGCGATTTATGGTCGCCCGGTTCGGTTGATATGGCGTGTTTTTCAAATCTTCATTCCAGTCAGAATACCGATGCAATGCTTACCGATCTTGCCACAGGCTACATACGTTCCAAAAATCCGGATTTCGTTTTCCTGTACCTTGGAATGACAGACGAAGCCGGACATAAGGACGGCTGGATGAGCGAAGCTTATCTCAAGCAGGTGAAGGATGTTAATCTGTTTATCAAAAGCATTATTGGGCGTATTCCCAAGGATTATACAGTGATTGTCACTGCCGATCACGGCGGACATGAGCGTTGCCACGGCACAAATATGCCCGAAGATGTAACCATACCTCTGATAATTAAAAGCAATCTCGTCACACCGGGGAAGCTTGAAAATGCCGATATACGTGATATTGCTCCCACCATTGCTAAAATACTTGGTGTGAACAAGCCCGCCGAATGGGAAGGTAAAGAGCTGTTTTGATAAAATAATCAATCTAAAAACGCCGTTTTGACGGCGTTTTTTTTAATGTTCACATTTTTACGTTGATTTTTTGATGTGGCGGTGGTAAAATAAATATAAAATTTGCGAATCATTCGCATTTGTTGGAGAGAATATGGATAAGTACATGACTGAACAGCGCCGTGAGCTTATGTCATTTTTTAAAAACAATCCCGATAAATCATTTACGGCGAAAGAGGTAAAAAGTGCCCTTAAAAATGCTGAAATAAGCATCAGCGCCATTTACCGCAACCTGGCAAGGCTTGAACAGGACGGATATATAACAAGAAGCGTGAAAAACACAAGTCGCGAAATATATTATCAGAGTCTCATTTCGGAAAAGTGCCGCCACTGTATACATTTGAACTGCGTAAAATGCGGCAATACTTTTCATATGAATCATGATATTTGCACCGAGCTTATGCAAAATGTGTCTGAAAGGGACGGCTTTAAAATCAGCAGTGAAAAAACTGTGTTATACGGTGTTTGCGGAAAATGCGGAGGTGCGGAAAGTGAAGAACATTAAAACGGCTTATATTTTGCTGTGTATAGCTGTCGGCATTATGCTCAATTCATGTGCGTATCCCGTCAGGAGTGAGGATAACAGGATTTCTGTTGTTTGCACTGCGTTTGCACAGTACGACTGGGTGAAGCATATCGTAGAGGGCAGAGAAGACGTGTTTGAGATAATCTACCTTAACGACAACGGTGTGGATATGCACAGCTTTCAGCCGGATGCGAGTGATATTGTCAGTCTGTGCGACAGCGAGCTTGTGATAAGCATAGGCGGATATTCCGAGTCATGGATAGATAAAGCCGTAGAAAACTCGGGCAACAAGAATATTCGTCAGCTAAAACTTATTGAACTTCTCGGAGAAGAGGTGCTATTCACCGATTCATGCGATGAAGAAAATGAACACGACCACGAGCACATTTCTGTTGTGGATGAGCACGTATGGCTTTCGTTGAAAAATGCAGTTTTCTTCTGTAACGCAATCGCAGAGGTTATTTGTGAGCTCGACCCCGAAAACGAGGATTACTATGAAAGTAATGTAAAGAGTTATACCGATAAGCTTTGTGAGCTCGACAGAATAAGTGCGGATTTTATTTCAACTGCACCGCGGGATACTATAATTGTGGCGGATCGTTTTCCGTTGCGTTATCTTGTTCGGGATTATAGCATAAAGTATTGTGCAGCATTTGACTCGTGTTCTTCCGACAGCGAGGCGTCCTTTGAAACATTGGCACTTTTGGCTGAAAAAATTGAGCAAAACCGGGCAAAGGTCATTTTCGTCACCGAAACATCTGACAAGAGAATCGCAAGGGCGCTTGCAGAGCCGTACGGCGACGAAATTAAAATATTCGAGCTTGAGTCAATGCAGGCGGTAAGCTCAAAAGAGATAGAAAAAGGTATGAGCTATCTTGATGTCATGCAAAATAACCTTGCGCTGATACACGGCGCACTTATTGTGTAAAGGAATTTTTATGTCGCAACTGATATGTAAGGACCTTTCGATGGGTTACGAATCGAAAAAAATAATAGCCAACGTCAGTTTTACTGTCGATAGCGGAGATTATCTGTGTATAATCGGTGCCAACGGTACGGGAAAAAGTACATTGGCAAAGGTAATAGCGGGACTCTGTAAGCCTTTGGGCGGAAATATTTTTACCGGTGACGGAGTTGGAATACATGATATAGGCTATCTTCCTCAGCAAACTGATATACAGCGTGATTTTCCCGCTTCGGTTGGTGAAATAGTGTTGTCCGGATGTCTGGGCAGATGCAATAAGCCGTTTTACGGAAAAAATGAAAAAATACTGGCTCAACATAATATGAAGCGCCTCGGAATAAGTAATATTGCCTCAAAATGTTACAGAAACCTGTCGGGCGGTCAACAACAGCGTGTGCTTCTGGCGCGTGCACTTTGCTCTGCGGGGAAAATACTTCTGTTGGATGAACCAGTTTCAGGTCTTGACCCCGATGCTTCCCGCAGTATGTATGATATACTGGAAAATATCAATAACGACGGTATGACCGTGATTATGATAACGCATGATATGAATGCTGTTTATAAATACGCAAGCCACATTTTGCAGCTTGGTGAAACTTCGTTTTTCGGTACAAAGGAACAGGCTTTGGAATGCGGTATTCTTTTGCGGGAGGATTGTGTGGAATGACAGTGGCTTTTGAAAAGATTTTATACTATTTCCAATATCCTCTTGTGAGAAACGCTCTTGTTGTCGGCGTACTGATAGCGCTTTGCTCATCACTTGTGGGAGTGACACTGGTGCTGAAACGATTTTCATTTATAGGCGACGGACTTTCCCATGTCGCTTTTGGTGCCGTTTCGGTTGCTGCGGTAGTGGGATTGACAGATAACATGTTTGTCGTCCTGCCGGTAACCATATTATGCGCCGTGCTTATATTGCGCACGGGAACCAATACGAAAATACGCGGCGACGCTGTCATCGCAATGGTTTCTGTCGGTGCTTTGGCTGTTGGTTACCTGGCAATGAATATTTTTTCCGCGTCTTCAAACATCAGTGGAGATGTATGCACTACACTTTTCGGCTCATCCTCAATTCTTACTCTCGGCAGAACCGAGGTGCTTGCGTGTGTGATTCTTTCAGTTGCTGTGATCACTGTATTTGTTTTGTACTATAACAGATTTTTTGCAGTAGCATTCGATGAAGAATTTGCCTCGGCTGTTGGTTTAAAGTGCAATAAATACAATCTTATAATGGCTGTAATGATTGCTGTGATAGTTGTTCTTGCAATGAACCTCGTGGGCTCTCTGCTGGTGTCGGCACTCCTGATTTTTCCGGCATTGTCTGCAATGAGCATTTTCAGAAGCTTTAAGTCTGTTACGGTATTTTCCGCTGTTTTGTCGGTTGTGTGCGCCGTCGTTGGAATCACGGTGTCTGTTGTTGCGGAAACCCCTGTCGGTCCCACGGTGGTGGCGGTCAATATAATCGCTTATATTGTATGCCGCCTGACATACAGCTTTTTGAAATAAATATTCCCGCCGCGGTAGCGCGGCTTTTTGACAGATGAAAAGGCACTGCAACGCAGTGCCTTTTGTGTTATTACTTTTCTTTTTTGCAGTGTTTTCGTATTTCCTCGTTTATTGCTTGGCGCCAGTTGAATAAATTGTTGTTTTCGGGAATAAAAGTGTAGTCTATTTTGTCGCCCAATAACTTTCGGCATGTATCCATAACAGCTTGTTTGCCGATATGGCTTTCAAGCAGTTGTAATGCCCTGATGTCGTCAAACGCCTCGCACATGTGTTTTTCACAGACGGAAGGTAATGCACCCCATGGTGAAGGATATGCCAAAAAAGAGGCGCCGGGGAGGTTTTCATATCCGCATGGGTTTACCATGGGATCGAAAAATCCGGTACTTAATATGTTGTAGTAATAGTTATAGCCCCAGTGCAAAAATCCTTTTGCACCGTAGAGGTAAAGCTGCAGTCCAAGCACACGCGTGCGTGCGGCAGTGTTTGTTATAAGCCTGTTTGTGCAGCTTCTTGCATATGTCCCACCTGTATAATAAAGCCAAAAATTTTCGCATTCCGAGGAGAATTTATCTGCATGAGGCATGAATGCGATGGGAGTATCGATAATACCTTCGCGGTAAAATTCTATATGCGACAGTGCATCTGCAATTATCTGATTGTTCAGAATTTCACGAGCGCGTTTTGTGATTTGGAGAAATTCCTCTACACAGTCGTTCGAAGGTTCATCGGACATATGAAAAATAAAACTACCGTTATATCCGTTTGCGTCGATGAATTTTAATAATTCAACAAGGTAGTTTTCTAAAAAGTCAGAATATTCCGGGCTACTCGAATCGGTTTCCCAGCCAAATAAACGTTTTCCGCTAACATCGTATATGTTTGGCGCAGATTTTGCTCCCCACTGGGAGAATAGATGACAATGCTCGAAATAAGCTATACCGCATTGCTGCGCGATTTTGAGAAAACGATTCAATTTATCAAAATTAAACGTATACCCGTTTCGCTCTTTTTTTATATCCACCAGCTGTACGTTGCGTCGTTCGCCACCGGGTGGGGTGTCGAGCGGTGGAGTAAACGCAGGAATTAAGAGTGTGTTCTGACGGTGCATGACGGCATTGCGAATAAAACTCTTGAAGTATTTATAAAATTCCTCAGTGTAAGGCTCAACTTTGTAATAATCGCACAAGCAGTCAACATGAAACCAGTTTGTGTAAAAGGTTTTTTGCTCCGGCAGTAAAGCATCGATTATTTCCAGAGTAAAGCATGTGTTTCCTACTATCTCTCCTGTCTCCAATGCAGTACAGGTTATGTCAAATTCATAAATACCGCTTTGAAGCTTTTCACTTTCGGGATTTACACTCACCCATAACGAACGGAAACTTGTGTCGGCATCCAGATGAAACAGCGTGTCCTTTTCATAAACTCTTTCCCCCGAAAGCTTTTCCGTTTCGGGTACAGCCGGACGCGGCATCAGCGGGTTGGGGTACAGCCCGGGTGTACTGCCGATGTATCCCTCTTCGTTGTAGTCGTTTGCGGTATTGATAACAGATGCGTAATCAACTCTGTAAGCCTGAATCGGTAAATTGCATTTTACACAGATGCTTACAGCGCGCCATCTGATGTTTGTTAAAAGACGATAAGCTATCTGAAACGAAAACGGCTCATTTCTGAGACAGGTTGCTTTGCTGATAGTATATTTTTCTATTTCACCTACTTCGCTTTCCGGTCTGATTTTTAATTGCGAAGATACAACTCTCAAGATATCCACTTACAAACCTCCTTTTATAAGCATATTGCTATTTTAACATTAAAAGTGCTTTGATTCAAGTGAAAAAATTGTTAATTTACGGTACTATTTTGCTTGTAGTTGATTTTTGTGGCACGTTTGTGGTATAATATCCGCAAGAATCCTTGCTATGCAAGTCTCCGAGGCTTCGCCTCTGTGTGCACTTTCGTGCACTGCGATATTTACGGCCTCGTAAAAATGCCCTTGCAAGCAAGCATTTTTACTTCATGGTATAATGAACGAAAGTACATAAAGGGGGCCAAAAATGGTGAGTGAATTTACATCCGATTATGAAGCGGTTGAAGAACTGAGACTTAATAACTGCGGAATACAGCACGTACACGGTTCATTGAAATTTACACAGCGTGTCCGTAAGGATTTCACGGTGATGTACATATTAAAGGGACATGCGCAGGTTGAAATCGATGGTGTTATTGAGAATGTTTTTCAGGGTGATGCCATGCTGTTTACGCCCGGAACAAAGCAGAAGTACAGATTTGATGACAAACAGATAAGCATAAACATGTGGATTCATTTCAGCGGCACCTTTTGTTCTGTGCTGTGCTCAAAAGGCGCACGTATTGTTTCGTTTTCGGGAAGAAATGAAATTGAAAGCAATATAGAACGTCTTGTTCGTTACCGATATACGTCCTTAGATAAGAGCAATATGCTTTGCGATGCATATTTAAGGGCTGTTATAGCGCAAATATGCTATGAAGAACAGATGAACGAAAGCCGCGTTCGCTCGGCTAAAACAAAAAACTGTCTTGACGATGTGCTGAACGACATACATACCAAGCCTTATGCTCACTTCGACTGGGATAAGTGTGCTGCAGGCTGTTTTGTGAGCAGAGACAGGTTTAACCATATTTTTAAAGAATGCGTCGGATATCCTCCTGAAAAATACCGTATCAAGGTTTGTATGGAGCGTGCCAGAACCATGATTTGCGATATAGGAATGTCGGTTGGCGAGTGCGCAAGTTCATTGGGCTTTAATGATGTGAGCTATTTTTGCAGACGATTTAAGGCAGAATACGGCATATCTCCCGGCAAGCTCAGCAGAACTAAATGACATGATAGCAAAAAAACAAATTTTTTTGACTTTTTTTCAAAAACCCCTTGACAAATTAAAAAAAATGTGTATAATATATATCGTTGCCTAGAGCACACCGCAATGCGAGAGTGGCGGAACTGGCAGACGCGCACGTTTGAGGGGCGTGTGATTTCATCGTACGGGTTCAAGTCCCGTTTCTCGCACCAAAACCGACAAGCTTATGCTTGTCGGTTTTAATTTTTGTTTTGCGAATTTTTAAAAAACTATTGACTTTATCAAATTACTGTGATATAATACGTCACAGTAAATGCGATGAGCAGAAACCAGTAGGTTGGGAATAACCTGGAGAGAGTTGTCGGTTGGTGCGAGACAATGGGGTTTTCCTTCTCGAATTCCTTCTGTCAGCAGTGCACTGAACAAGATTTATCTTAAGTAGGATGCAACGGGCGTTCCCGTTACAGAACTAAGGTATATTTGTACCTGACAAGGTCGTTATTGTGAAATAACGGCGAACTGAGGTGGTACCACGGAAATGTTATTTTCGTCCTCTGTATCCTTAAGGGATTGCGGAGGGCGTATTTTTTGTTCAGAATGCGCGAGCCAAAATTGTCGGTCGGCAATTTCTTCCGTGATTCGCAGGTCAAAAAAACTAATTAAAGGAAGGATGAAGAACAATGGCTCAGAACTACTATCAGAAAGAAATCGAAACCATGCCGGTTGAAGAAATGAAAAAGCTTCAATCGGAAAAATTGGTAAAACAGGTTAAGCATGTTTACGAAAACGTAGCTTATTACCGTGACCTCATGGACAAAAAGGGTGTTAAACCCGAAGATATCAAGGGGATCGAGGATTTGCATAAGCTGCCGTTCCTCACAAAAGCGGATCTGAGAGATGCTTATCCGTACGGTCTGTTGGCAACACCTTTGGAGGATTGCGTGCGTATTCACTCGACTTCGGGTACGACGGGACGTCGCGTGGTTGCATTTTATACACAAAAAGATATTGATCTTTGGGATGATTGCTGTGCACGTGCCATTGTGGCAGCGGGCGGAAGCAAAAAGGATGTTTGTCAGGTAGCTTACGGTTACGGACTCTTCACGGGCGGCTTCGGCCTTAACGGCGGTTCTCAGAAGGTTGGATGTCTTACACTTCCGATGTCATCGGGTAATACCGAGCGCCAGGTTCAGTTTATGATGGATCTTAATGCAACAATTCTTTGCTGTACTCCGTCTTATGCGGCTTACATTGGCGAGAGCCTTAAAGAACAAGGCTATAAGCCCGAGGATATTCCGCTTAAGGCAGGTATTTTCGGTGCTGAGCCCTGGACGGATGAGATGCGCAGAAATATTGAGGCTACTCTCGGCATAAAAGCTTACGATATATACGGTCTTACCGAGACAACAGGTCCTGGCGTTGCTTTCGAGTGCAGTGAGCAGACAGGTATGCATATAAACGAAGACCATTTTATTGCCGAAATCATTGATCCTGATACAGGTGAGGTTCTTCCCGAGGGTGAAAAGGGTGAATTGGTGTTCACTTCTCTTGATAAGGAAGCTTTCCCACTTTTGAGATACAGAACAAGAGATATTTGCGTTCTGTCGAGAAAGAAATGCTCTTGCGGAAGAACGCTTATAAAAATGGCTAAGCCAATGGGCAGAACAGACGATATGCTTATTATCAGAGGCGTTAACGTGTTCCCCAGCCAGATAGAGACGGTTCTTCTCAACGAAGGTTATCAGCCTAACTATCAGATCGTTGTAGACAGACTGAACAATACAGATACATTCGAAGTCAATGTTGAAATGTCACCTGAACAGTTTACGGATAAGGTCAGCAATGTTCTTTCAATGGAAAAAGCACTCGCGAACGCAATGAAGACAATGCTGGGCATCAATCCTGCCGTTCATCTTGTTGCACCCAAGAGCATAGTAAGAAGCGAAGGCAAAGCAGTTCGTGTGATTGATAAGCGTAAGTTGATTTAACTTCGGGAGGAGATTGGAAAATGGCTATTAAACAGTTGACGGTTTTTGTCCCTAACAGAAAAGGCGAAATTGTTTCGGTGACGGATATCCTTGCAAAGCAAGGCATCAATATCAGAGCGCTTTCTATCGCGGAAACGGAGGACTTCGGAATTCTGCGTCTTATCGTAAGTGACGAAGCCTCGGCAGAAAAGGTACTGCAGCAACAGGAGTATCTCATTAAGACGGTTGACGTAGTAGGTGTAAAAATAGGGGACGCACCCGGTAAGCTTACTGCAGCACTTGATGTTCTTGATAAGGCTGACATCAATGTTGAATACCTTTATGCATTTATGGCACGTACCGAAAAGCACGCGTATGTTGTTTTGAGAGTAGAGGACAATTATGCGGCTGAATCGGCACTTGAAAATGCGGGCTTTCACCTCATTGGTGAGGCTGATATCAATAAACTATAAAGATACACATAAAACAGGGACACCCACTAAAACGGGTGTCCCTGTTTCTTATTTCTTTATTTCAAGTACTGCGGCACTGTTGGGCTTCATGCTGAGAGTGATTTTGTCCGTACCGTTTATTGTCGCCTGCTGATTTTTCAGAACACGTGATAATTTCAAACCATCCAGAGAAATAACAGCATCCGATGTTCTGGGAACGCAGTTAACGGCGATAATAATTCGCGTGTTGTCATCAACGATGTGCTCGGTTATGACAACATGCACGTTGTCGCATTTTGCACATTTTTCGGGATTCCTGAGAAGTGGCATCTTTTCATAAAATTTGTAGTATGGTGTTTCATTACGTCCGCTGATGACGCAGGGCTGGGAAGCGGCAATGTTCTCAATGGGATAATCCAAAAGATAAATAGTACCTTTGCCGTATGGTGTTTTTATCATCACAGGGTTATCTTCGCTGTCACATGCGATCACCTCGGCACCGCAGGACTTAAATACGTTTTTCATTGCCTTGCTTAAAGAGAAGGTTGTACCGTCCAGTTCAACTTTATCACCTGATGTGGGTTGGTATCGATAGAGGAGCTTTAGCTTGAAAATTCTTTCAAATTCGGAGAATCCGCCGTCGTTTTTGAGCGAAATGTATAAAACAGCACCGTCTTCTACGCGTTTGAATATTTCATCGGATACATGTCTGCTTATAGAAGAATAGCTTTCGAGTGATGGGATTATGTAAGCACGGGAATGAGGTATTTCACAATCTTTGTATGCAAATTCTATATCCAATCCCGTTTGCTTTGCCAGTGTGAAAGTACCATAAGCCGATAGCCAGCTTTCGTTGCTCTGTGAAATTATGCACACGGCATCAGTTATACGTTTCGGAAGAGCATCATATTCGAAAGTGTCAATAAATTTGGCAAAGTCACTCATGACAGGCATAATAGGCTTTTGAGTATAATCGGCATACATAACACCCAGCTCACGCTCTATGTGTATCCAATCATACGGTGGATGCGAAAGGTGATTCTGTTCAAATGCACACCACCACATAAAGCCCATGCAGTTATGAGCCCATAGAAGGTGCAGAATGGTATTGGCATATTCACTTGCATTTTCATTGCTTGACATCAAAGGCCCCAGGTTGCCTACTTCTTCCGCAAAAGCCGGTTTGCCGGAAAGCCCCCTGTACATAAGGGTTTCGGCTACGGCGTGCATTGCAGGCTTCTGCTCTGTAATGGGGTCTGTTTCGCAATGAGGAGTGAAACAAGGGTAGGGGTGCGTACAAAGGATATCCAGTATTTCACCAAGGTCCTGAGGTCTGAAATCGCCTTCGGGAAATGTTCCGTGCATTCCCGAAATTACGGGTCGGGAGTTGTCTTCTGCTTTGATTGCCATAGTGATGGCACTTGCCCACGCGTAAGCAATATCTGCGGTTGCACCTCGGCTCAGGCAGTTACACTCGTTACCTAAATCCCATGCCGAAATCGCAGGATGGTACTTGAATTCACTTACCATGTAGCGAACAAATTTTGTTTCCCATTTTAACGCTGTGGGATCGGTGAAAAGATTTATATTTTCAAGAAGCGGCGGAACAAAAAGTCTTCCGCTCATCCAGCCCGTGAGAAGCCCCACGACAAGATTGATGCCGTTTTTGTGGGCGCAGTCGCAGAAGAAGCGGAAACGCTCTACCATCTCTTTGTCTACCCCGGCGCGACCTGCAGTTGTGTGTGGGAGAGGCATGTCACCCATGCGTATTTCTTTTTGATTGCCCTGTACACCGTATAACATACAAATCGGCTGAAAATCCGACCATAATGGAAAAATACGCAAATTTTTAATATTCGCCTTTGCCAGTACTTCAAGGTCTTTTTCAATTACCTGTGGCTGCCAGTCGCGCCACATATATGTGCCGGCGTGAGAAGCCCAGTAGTTTACGCCAATAAAAAAACTGCCGTCATTGAATATATTCATTGTTACAGTATCCTTTCTGTTTATATAGATTAAATTATACCATAAATTTATATGTATGTCAATGATTTTAAAGAAAACTATTGACAAAGCCGTAAAAAAGTGTTATACTCTCACCAGAGAATTTGAGTCGTAATTGCATGGCTGTGTTTCCGTTATGCGGCAAACGCGGTTTTGTGGTTGCGGCCTTTTGTTTTTATGAAAGGGTTTGTGACTATGTTGTATGATGTTGCAGTTATAGGCGGAGGAGTTACCGGATGCATGCTTTTGCGTGAATTGGCACGATATAAGCTTAAAACCGTACTCCTTGAAAAAAGCAGCGACTTTGCATGCGGAGCGAGCAAAGCCAACTCTGCCATAGTGCATGCAGGTTATGATGCCGAAGAGGGAACGCTTAAGGCAAAGCTTAATGCCCCCGGATGCGAAATGATGTATCGCGTGGCAAAGGAACTTGATGTACACATTAAAAAGGTAGGCTCACTTGTAATTATTTTTGATGAATCCGAAAGACCGCAGCTTGAAAAGCTTTACAGACGCGGTATCTCCAATGGCGTGCCGGAATTGAGAATAATTGAAAAGGAAGAACTTCATAAGCTTGAACCGGAGCTTACGGACGAAGCGATAGCGGCACTGTATGCACCTACCGCCGGAATTACCTGCCCTTACGAAATGACTATCGCTGCTGCCGAAAATGCGGCTGACAACGGTGCTCAGATAATAAGAGAATTTGAGGTATGCTCTTTAAAACGTGATAATGACGGAATCTCTCTTTTTGACAGAGAGGCAAAGCGTGAAATAAAGGCTCGTTTTGTTGTAAACTGCGCGGGTGTTTTTGCAGATGAGATTGCAAAAATGGCAGGAGATGACCATTTTGAAATTATCCCGAATCGCGGTGAGTACATGATAGGTGACAAAAATTCACCATTTAAGCCTAATACCGTGCTGTTCACACTTCCAAACGAAAAGGGAAAAGGAATTCTATATTCCAGAACGGTGGATGATAATGTTATCATCGGTCCCAACTCACATCGAGTTGAAAAGGATGATACTACCGTTACAGCACAGGGACTTGAAGAAATACTCAAGGGTGCACAGCGCCTTATGCCCATAAATACCCGCTCTGTTATAACTTCGTTTGCGGGTGTACGTCCTTCGTCTTCCACAAAAGACTTTATTGTTGAGCCTTCAAGACATATGCAGGGATTATTGCATGCGGCGGGAATAGAATCCCCAGGATTTGCAAGCAGTGTGGCAATGGCAAAATATCTGGTTGAAAACCTGGATAACATGGGTCTGGAGCTTGAGGAAAACCCCGACTTTAATCCTTTTCGCAGAAAAATGAATCGGTTCCGCGATATGAATAACGAGGAAAGAAATGCTATGATTGCCGAAAATCCCATGTATGGCAATATAATCTGCCGTTGTGAAACGGTAACCGAGGCTGAAATAGTTTCGGCTATACGTCGTAATGCGGGAGCTTATACGGTCGATGCGGTAAAACGCCGTACACGTGCGGGTATGGGACGTTGCCAGGGCGGTTTCTGTTCTCCCAAGGTGTGTAAGATTTTGTCCAGAGAACTGGGTATCCCCATGAACGAGGTTACCAAAAACGGCGGCTGCTCTTATATACTCACACAAAGAACCAAGGATTAACGGGGGATAAAGCAATGGAAAAGAAAATTGTTATAATCGGCGGCGGACCTGCCGGACTTGCGGCGGCGTGCAAGGCTTTTGAAGAAGGAGTATCGGCAGAAGATATACTGATAATCGAACGTGATAGGGAACTGGGAGGAATACTCAACCAGTGTATCCATGCAGGGTTCGGACTTCATATGTTTGGCGAGGAGCTTACGGGTCCGGAATACGCCGCACGCTATATAGATAAAGTGATCGAATATAAAATACCGTATACGCTTGACAGCATGGTTATAGATATAACTGCCGAACGAGAAGTAAGTTATGTATGCGCCGACGGACTTAAAACTGTTAAGGCCGGTGCGATAATTCTCGCAATGGGATGTCGCGAACGTACACGCGGTGCACTTAATATCCCCGGAAGCCGTCCCTCCGGAGTGTTTTCTGCGGGTACAGCCCAGCGCTTTGTTAATGTTGAGGGCTATATGGTTGGCAAAAAGGTTGTTATTCTCGGCTCGGGAGATATAGGACTTATTATGGCGCGTCGTCTTACTCTCGAAGGAGCAAAGGTGGAATGCGTGTGCGAGCTTATGCCGTATTCCGGAGGACTTGCGAGAAATATAGCGCAGTGTCTTGATGATTTCGGAATACCTCTTTACCTTTCTACAACTGTTGTAAATATTAAAGGCAAGGAAAGGGTAGAGGGCGTCACTATTGCCAAGGTGGATGAAAATCGCCGTCCCATACCGGAAACAGCTCGTGATATCGATTGTGATACAATTCTTTTGTCCGTCGGTCTCGTTCCGGAAAATGAGCTTTCCAAAAACGTAGGCATAACTCTCGACGGAATAACAGGCGGTGCGGTAGTTGACCAGGATATGCAGACCTCAATGGAGGGCATTTTTGCCTGCGGAAACGTGCTTCATGTTCATGACCTTGTGGATTATGTAAGTCTGGAAGCAGCTCATGCCGCGAAAAGTGCCGTTAAATATCTCGAAATCAAGAAAGGCACAGCGAAAACCGTCAACGTAACTGCTACCGACGGTGTACGATATACGGTTCCACAGAAAATCGATACCGCATCAATGACAGCGGAAAATAAGATTTTCATGCGTGTGGCCAATATTTACAAGAATAAGTCGATTTACGTCAAGTGCGGTGATACCGTTATAAAAAAGGTAAAGCGTCCTCATCTTGCACCGGGTGAGATGGAGGTTGTGAAATTTACCACCGAAGAAACGGAAATGATAAAGAATATCAATGCCGACATTACCGTCGGACTTGAATGAGGTGAATGTATGGCGACAAAAGAAATGACCTGTATTGTTTGCCCGCAGGGCTGCAGACTTAAGGTGGAATACGATGGAGGCGAGATTATTTCCGTAAGCGGCTTCACCTGCAAAAGAGGAGAAAAATATGCCGTTAAGGAAATCACCGCTCCCGAAAGAACTATAACAAGCACAGTGGCAGCTTATAATTCCGAGGATGAAATTGTACTGCTCCCTGTTAAAAGCGACAAACCGATTCCAAAGGGAAAGATGAACGAAGCAATGAAAATAATAAATTCCTGTAAAGTAAAGCTTCCTATCAAAACCGGAACGGTTATAGTAAGTAATTTTATAGAAAACGGTATAAATCTTGTATCATGCAAGACCTTGACCGAATAAGGAGGATATTATGAAGGTATACGGACACAGAGGAGCTTCTCTTTATGCCCCTCAGAACACACTGGCATCATTTGAAATGGCATTCAAGATGGGTGCTTACGGTGTCGAAAATGATGTACGCTGCACCGCTGACGGCGAAATTGTTGTTATGCACAACGGCGACACCATGGAAATGTGCGGGGTAAAGCTTATCCCCGAGCAGTCGACCCTTGCAGAACTCAAAGCGCTTGATATCATTGACAAAAACGGCAATCCCACAGGACAGAAAATACCTACCCTTGGAGAAACTTACGAATTAATGAAAAAATATCCCGAGACTCATATAAATGTGGAACTCAAATCTGCGGGAGAGGTTTTCCTTAAGAAGGTGCTGGAGGTTACCGAGAAGTACAAAATGACACACCGTGTGATTTATTCTACTTTTAACGCGGCTAACCTTGAGTGGCTTCACGCCAACCGCCCGGACATTCCTACTGCTTTTCTTAACCAGAGCGAGGATTTTTCCACGGCACTTAAATACGGCTGTGTTGCGATACATCCCCACCAGTACAATGTAACTCCTGAGTATGTAAAAGCTGCTCACGAGGCAAATCTCGAAATAAATGTATGGACAGTTGATGCTGTTCATGAGATTAACAAAATGATTGAACTCGGCGTTGACGGTATTATTTCCGACTGCCCCAATGTTGCGATGGACTGGATAGCCCTCTACAACAGAAAATAATTTTGTGAGGTGTCGTATGAAAGTATATGGTCACAGAGGTGCGGCGGCTGTCGCTCCGGAAAATACACTTGCGTGCTTTGAAATAGCTTGTAAAATGGGATGTCATGCAGTGGAATGCGATGTTCACTTTACCTCAGATAAAAAGCTTGTGATTATGCATACCGACTACGAGGTAGGAAAGATGTGGGGAAAAGAGGTTCACTTAGAGGCAACTTCCTTGGAAGAACTGAAGTCACTAAGACTTACCACCGAGCATAAAAGCTTTGAAAATGAGATTATTCCCACGCTTCAGGAGCTTTATGAGCTTATGAAAAAGTATCCCGAGGTGGATATGAATGTTGAATTGAAAACACAGAACGAGGAGTTTTATGATATGGTGGTTAAAACCACCGCACAGTATAGGATGAATGACCGCGTGATTTATTCTGCATCTGACCCTCATACGCTTAAATGGTTCGGCAAATACCACCCCGATATACCGTTTTCACTTTCACCTGTTACAGTTGAAGATACGGACTATGCCAGGGGATTTCAGTATAATTGTAACTGTGTGGTGGTTCAGCCGTATTTCAAGGTGGTAGATGCCGATTATGTAAAAAACGCCCATGCCGCCCATCTTCAGGTGACACCATGGACGGTTGACGACCCGGAGGAAGTCAAAAGACTTATATCCATAGGCGTGGATGGCATAATTTCGAATAATCCCGGCATGGTACTTGATATTATAAAAAATAATTAAGGAATATTATAAAAAATAATTAAGGAGACCGATATGAAAGTATACGGACATCGCGGTGCACTTACACTTGCTCCCGAAAACACACTCGAATCCTACAAGAAAGCATTTGAAAGCGGATGCCACGGCATAGAGCTTGACGTTCATCTTACAGCGGATGGCGAAGTTGCGGTTATACATAATTTTAACACCGAACAGGCTTGCGGAAAACATCTTGTTATAAGGGAATCTACAATGGCACAGCTAAAGGAGCTTGATGTTGTGTATGATTTCGGCGACAAGTTCAAGGGGCTTAAGATTCCCACACTTGAAGAAGTTTATGAATTTATGAAGGATTACCCGGAAAAGGATGTTATCGTCGAAACCAAGGGTGATGAAATAGGTGCCCCGCTTCTTGAAAGGGTAGTGGAGATTACCAAAAAGTACAGAATGACACACCGCGTTATTTTTTCTACCGCACGCGACTCAACATTCAAATGGTTCAATGAAAAACACCCCGATTTACCTGTTTCCATGCTTCCGCAAACTTATGATGATGCGGATATTTCAAACGCTCTTTCCTGCGCAGGATGTGTTGCGGTTTCGCCTTATTTTGGAGCTGTCGATGATAGCTTTGTGAAAAAATCTCACGACAATAATTTTAACGTTGTTCCCTGGACGGTAAATGATAACGATACCTTAAAAAGGCTTGTTGCATTGGGGGTAGATGGGGTTATTACCAATTGCCCTGCGCTTATAATGGAAGAACTGAATAAATAATTAAAAGCGCTTGTGAAGTTTATTCACAAGCGCTTTTGGTTTACGTATTATTGCTTAAAAAATCTTTCAGTCCCGTGTATCTTTCTGAGTGCCGGTTATTATCCACCATGTGCTGTATTATACCACGTTCGCCTACAAGTATAACCATGTTCTGTGCACGTGTTATGGCGGTATACAGCAGATTGCGCGTCTGAAGCATGGGTGCTGTTGCACATACCGGCATTATTACCACGGGGTACTCACTGCCCTGGCTCTTATGAACTGTTATGGCGTAAGCATGCTCCAATTCTTCCAGCATATCAAAATCATACCTTGCGATTCTGCCGTCAAAATTTATTCTCAGATATTCCTCTTCGGTGTCAATTTCTTCAATCGTTCCGATGTCGCCGTTAAAGATTCCCATTCCGTCTATGTCGTTTCCGACCGTGTCGTTTTTGTACCACTCTATATCGTAATTGTTGCGTATCTGAATAACCTTGTCTCCTTCGCGGAAAATAACATCTCTTGTCGCATGCTCCGAAAGTTCGGGAGACGGTGGATTGAGAACCGATTGGAGAACAGTGTTCAGCGAATTGGTTCCGGCAGGCCCCTTTCTTGTGGAGGTAATGACCTGAATTTTGTTTTTGATGCTGTCACCATATGTGCGCGGAAGCCGTGTGCTTATAAGCTGTGCAATGGTTTTCACACTGCTTTCCGCATCGTTTCGCGCCAGAAAAAAGAAATCTCCGCTTTTCTGATCAATGTCGGGATGCTCTCCACGGTTGATTTTGTGGGCGTTTGTTATTATCAGACTTTCTTTTGCCTGCCTGAATATCTGATTAAGTGAGCACACCGCAAATCTCCGGCTCTTAATAATATCATTCAAGACCTCTCCGGCTCCTACACTTGGCAGCTGGTCGCTGTCTCCTATGAGTATAAGTCGCGCACCGGGCTTTATTGCTTTGAGCAATGCTGTTAGCAGGAAAATGTCAATCATGGAGGCTTCGTCTATGATAATTACATCTTGCTCCAGAAGATTGTTCTCGTTTCTGAAAAATCGCATCGTATCTTCACCGCTTTCGGAGGAAAACTCTATTTCGAGAAGACGGTGTACGGTTTTTGCCTCAACGCTGTTTGCTTCCGACATACGCTTGGCAGCACGTCCGGTAGGGGCGGCAAGCGCAATTTTCAGACCCAAGCGGTCGAATATGCGCATAACCGCTTTTATTATTGTGGTTTTCCCCGTTCCCGGTCCACCTGTAATAACAGAAACAGCATTTTTGATTGCGTTTTTGATTGCTTCTTTTTGCGCATCGGCATATACAATGCCTTCTTCGCGCTGAGTTGCTTCTATAACCTCGTCAACACTTTCCACTGTGTGGATGAGATTTATCTTTGACAGCATACTAAGCTTCATTGCACTGTACTTTTCTGCATTGTAGGAGCTGGGGAGATATACTTTGGTACCATTTGCAATTATCAGGCTACCCTTTGTTTCCATGTCGGTTATGACATCGACCGCATCGTTTTCGCTTACTCCGATAAGCTTTGATGTGGCTTCGGTAAGCTTATTTTTCGGAAGATATACATGACCGTTTGATGCCGCGTTGAATGATAAAATATATTTGACTGCAGCGGCGATTCTGTTTCGGGAATTCATGTCATAGCCGATTGAAAGCGCCAACTTGTCCGCACGTTCAAACCCTATACCGTCGATGCTTGTGCAGAGAATATAGGGGTTTTCTTTAACAATGTCAACAGCACCGGGACCCAGCTTTTTATATATCGTGTTAGAAAGTGAAATGCCGAAAAAGTTCTGGAAGAAAAGAATGACCGCGCGCGAGCCGAACTGCTCTTTGAAATCATTGCTTATTTCCTGAGCACGCTTCATGGTGATTCCCTTTATATCCGCCAGAAGATGAGGGCTTGTTTCAATCACATCAAATGTGTCGTTACCGAACTCCTGTACTATTCTTGCGGCTGTTTTGGGGCCTATGCCTCGTATAATTCCGGAAGAAAGATACTGTTGGATGGCTCGTGAATCGGTAGGAAGCTTTTTTTCAAAATACTCAGCCTTGAATTGTTCACCGTAAGTTGGATGAACGGTAAAATTGCCTTTGAGAACAACATATTCTCCTTCGTTTACATACGGCATTATGCCGACAGCGGTATAGTTTTCGCCGTCGGCATCTATCAGACAAACGGTATATCCGTTATCGTCGTTGTGATATACAATTGTATCAACCGTACCTTGCAGAATCAGCAGGTCTTTTTCATTGTTGCTCATTTGGCTCTTTTTCATGTATTTCGGCAAATCCCGCATACCGCCCCAGATAACGTGTCAGATGGTTAGCTTCGTCATTGGAACAGGTGAGAATCGTTATTTTGTCAAATAAGAATTCCGCCGCGCGGCAGTTTAGAACGACCGAAAACGCTTTCAGTATTTTAAGTATTTCCTCATACGAGTAATCAGCGGATTGAATGATGACGGGAATGTGGCATTTTCTGCATACATATCTGAAATATTCCGTCAATTCAATACAAATGTAAACCATTCCGACTACCGCAAGAAATGACAGAATTATTTCCCCCGCTATAATAAGCTTTTCGCCCACAATATCACCTCCGTACAGGAAGTATATGCGGGCGAAGCTGTTGTTGTTAAAGCAATGCGTTTGCTATTTTGTCTGCAATGTCTGTTTCTTCCCACTTAACGCCCAAATCCTCGCGGCCCATGTGACCGTAAGAGGAAAGCTGTTTGTAAATGGGCTTTCTTAAATCGAATCTTTCAATGATTGCGGCGGGGGAGAGGTCGCACAGCGAACAGATTACTTGGGAAATTTTATCGTCCGTAACCTTTCCGGTTCCGAAGGTATCTACCATAACCGAAACAGGCTGTGCTACACCGATTGCATATGCGATCTGAATTTCACACTTGTCGGCAACACCCGAAGCAACCACGTTTTTTGCAAGGTATCTTGCGGCGTAAGCAGCACTGCGGTCAACCTTTGTGGGGTCCTTTCCGCTGAATGCTCCGCCACCGTGTCTGGAATATCCGCCGTAGGTGTCAACAATTATCTTTCTGCCCGTAAGACCGGAGTCGCCCTGAGGACCTCCGATGACAAAACGTCCGGTAGGGTTTATGTATATTTTTGTGTTTTCGTCCATGAGATTTGCGGGGATGACGGTTTTTATAACTTTTTCGGTTATATCCTTGCGGAGCTGCTCCGTTTCCACAACTGCATCGTGCTGCGTGGATATTACAACGGCATCAATGCGCACCGGCTTACCGTCAACGTATTCAGCCGTTACCTGCGATTTACCATCCGGTCTGAGATAACTCAGAATGCCGCTTTTTCTTACTTCAGTAAGCTTTTTTGCAAGCTTGTGAGCAAGAGAAATAGGCAGCGGCATAAGCTCGGGCGTTTCGTTGCAGGCATATCCGAACATCATACCCTGATCTCCGGCGCCCAATGTGTCAACACCCATTGCAATGTCAGGCGATTGCTCGTGTATAGTGTTGATAACTGCACAGGAATCGCAGTCGAAGCCGTATTTTGCACGGTCATAACCGATTTCACGTACCGTTTCACGCGCGATTGACTGGAAATCAACATAGCTTTCGGTAGTGATTTCGCCCATTATAAATATCATACCCGTAGTCGCGGTGGTCTCACAGGCCACACGTGCCATGGGGTCTTTTTCCAGAATGGCATCCAGAATGGCATCGGAAATTCTGTCACATATTTTGTCGGGATGTCCCTCGGTAACCGATTCCGAAGTGAAAAGCATTTTTGACATGATTTATACCTCTTGAATTTTTATACTTCTACTGTAACACGTAATTATATCACAATTTTTGATATTATTCAACACTAATTTGTAAAATCATAACGGATTTTCATTAAGTTCTTTGGCAATCTTCAAAAAATCCTGTGCCATATCTTCTTTTTTGCGCGGATCACGCAGCAAGGCTGCAGGGTGATATACAGCCATCATTTTAAACGAGCCTTTTTTAAACCATTTTCCGTGCTCGGCCGTTATCTTGAAATCCGGTTTGATAATTTTCATGGCTGAAATTCTACCCAGGCATACAATTACCTGCGGACGTATTACGGAAACCTGCTTGCGCAGAAATCCTATGCAAGCCTCTTCCTCAGACGGCAGAGGGTCACGGTTTTTGGGCGGTCTGCATTTCAGAATATTAGCTATGTAAACGCTGTCACGGTCAATTCCCGCAAATTCCAGATACTTATTGAGAAGCTGACCTGCGGCGCCTACAAACGGTATTCCCGAAAGATCCTCTTTTTCGCCGGGCGCTTCGCCTATAAACATAAGCTTTGCCTCGGGAGAGCCGACACCGAATACAGTGTTTGTCTTTGTTTTGTAAAGCTCGCAGGCTGTACAACCTTTACATTCTTCAAGCACTTGGTTTAAAAGCAGTTCGTTTGACATTTCAAATTCCTTTTCCGATTATTTTTTGTACGGCACAGGACTGAATTATCTTTTTGCAGTGTTCGTCCAGATACGCCGTTATGTATTTTGTTTTTATCCGATTGCCGAATTCCTCCCAGCGATGAAGATGGGCGGATGAAACGGTTGCTTTTTTTAAAAGCAATATAAAACATCCGTTTTTATCCTCGTAAAGCGCTGTGTCGGTATGCGGTTTGATTGAAACACAGGCGTCGTACAACTCACTAAAGTCATTGAAGCGAAATGCAGCATCTGTGCCGGATGCCCTTAAATCACGACGCGACGCACTGTATGCCGGAAGACGGTCGAAAGAAATATCATTTTTGCCTGTAAGCTTGGATACATACATTTCACATCCGCCGTCCGAAAGAGGGTATAGCTTTATGTATATTTTGTTTTTTGCCGCATCAAATCCGGTCTGATCTTTTGCACGGTCAAAAATTTCCCAAATGGCTTTGCGGGTTTTAGTGGTGTTGTAGTCTATCGTACGTAGCGTCAGATCAAGCTCCGAAAGGTCTTCCTTCGAAAGCGTGATTTTTATCTCATTCTCGTTAAGCTGCTGTAATTTCATGGCTGTGTGCTCCTGTCTTGAAATTTTGAGGTATGCTATATTATAATACACAAGCCGCTCAAAAGTAACTGATGAATTTATGGCACACAGGACATTTTTTTCCTCTGTGCATATTATATAACAAAACTTTCACGAATGCAATAGCTTCACAAAATAAATTCTACAATATATATGAAATTTTGCAGATTGTCAAACTTGTACAAGAAAAACAAAAATATTAATGCAAAATGACAAACGTGCTCATAAACGGTTGACATTTCTCGCGTTTTGTGGTATATTATATACAACAATGGTTGACTGTACATTTTTTCGGTCAACCGGAAAAAATTTTAAAGGAGAAACACATATGAACCGCAAACTCACATTTTTAACAGTGCTGATGGTTATCGTTGCAATTTTCGCGGTAACATCAATGGTTCTTGCTGACGAGCTTCTTCCCGTAAACATTACAGCAGAAGAAGTATATGTCGGAAGCGCAGATACCGTTCTTTCAGTAGAAGCTCCGGAGGAAGCCACTATCCAGTGGTTTAAAGAAGTATACGGAAGCGGCGTAACTGCACAGCCTATCGCAGGAGCTACAGCTGCTGACTATACCCTCACTGCAGACGATACTGCAAAAGTGGGTCTTAATCTTTTCTATGCAACAGTAAACGGCGCTAAGTCCGAACTTATCAAGATTACTGTTGTTAAGGCACCTTATGTATACACCAAGGATCCTGCAATTTTCCGCTTTGACAGTGAAACAAAGATGAACGACCATACCGGTAGCGCAGCGAATAGCGAAAAATCAATTGCGACATTGGATGACGGTAAAAAAGTTTTAATGGTTAAACATACCACCGGAAGTAATGACGTTAACGTTTATTTCACTAACCTTGCTGTCCCTGTAGCTGATTATAAAATCGCTGTTTACAAAGTTATGCCTATGATTGAAGGTAGCAGAAGCGTAGTTTTGTATCCCACCTACGATGATAAAAATGGAGCTTACAATCCCGGTAGCGGATATTTCCAAAAGAATCTTGGTTATACCGGCGCAAATGGTCAGTGGCAGTACATCGTAGATGAAGATATCAAACATCTTGACGGCGGTGTCATGAGTGACGGTTTCCCTAATGGTCCCGTTTTATTCAACGGCGGTCGTTTTGACTACTACAACGATTCTCCCGGAGTTGGCTCTGTAATGTACATTGAGAGCGTTATGTTCTTTGCAACTCAGCAGGACTGCGATGAATACATTGCAAAGGACAGCGCAAATAATGTACCGGAACAGCCCGACAACCTTGACATGGTTGCATGGGAATTCAAGAACGACCCTGCATTTGCGGCAACATTCCTTCCCGATACAGATGTTACCGACGGCGCAAATCTTAAGGCAGGTGTAAAGACAACCACTTCTCTGATGTCCAGAAATAAGTTCGACCTTGATATGTACTCCGTAGTAAAGGTTCTTGGCGCAGACGAAGGAACCGTAACATTCTTTGACGGAGAAACAGAGCTCGGTAAAATAAACCTTGCAGAGGGAAATGTTGCAAACTTCAGCAATAAAGCAGATTTCCCCAACTGGAAGGGTGAATTTACCAATCTCAAGATCGAAGCAAGCCAGGACATGACAGTAACAGCGATTGCGTTCTTTGTAAGCGAAGAAAATGCAAAGCTTTACACAGCAAAGGCATATTTCTGTGACGAGTGCGGACAGGCACCTTGTGTTTGCCCCACAAAGCCTTTGAAGTATGAAGACGCAATTTGGTGGAACTTTGCAGATACCTGGACCACCGATAATATGTCTCCCGTTAACGCAAGTGTTGACTATGTTGGCGTAACCGACGAGGATATAGCACATGGAAAATACACTGCAAAAGCAGATGGAGAAATTAAGCTTGAATACAATGAAGTGAACATGAAAGCTGCGCATAAGCTTGACACAGCAGAGTATCCGTTCATAAAGATAGGATATAAGTACAGCGGTGCAGCTCCTGCCAAGGCATATATTAAATTCACAACTGATCGTAGTGCAGCAACTGTTAACTTTGATCTGGTAAAGACAGATGTAGATAACAAGGGCTATGATGTAATATCCCTGGATTTCTCTTCTCTTACCTCTCTCCAAGCAATAGATGATGCTGTAACTGATGAATTCCGCGGAGCGCTTGATAAATTTGAATTCGGAATAGTTGACGCCAAAGCAGGCGACGTGCTTGATATGGCGTACATACTCTTCTTCAAAGACGACGGACAGGCAAATGAATTCAAAGGCGAACAGAAGTTGCCTCCTCAGACCTTTATCCCTGCATCTTGGGCGGTAAAAGATACAATTAAGAATGAGTATGTAACTCTTGCTGATCTCGACATGACAGCTGATAATATTGAGTTCAAAATAGAAGATTATAGCCGAATCTCCAGAATCACTCTTAATGAGCTCAAGAAATATCACGCAAACAAAGTAATCAGCATACTTGGAAACGGCTATAAGTATCAGTTTAATACTAGCCATGTAAAGCCTGAACTTAAGACTTGGTACTATGACCTTGATGCATATTTTGCAGCAGGCTTCTCCGGTGACGTTTACCGTGAAACCATCAAGGAACTTATTACCGAAGGCGAATACATTGTAGGTGTACATTTCGTACATAAGTTCGTAAAGAACACCGACTTCCCGTTTGTTGGTAAGTTAATACTCGACATGCCCGAAGAGCTTGAAGGCAAGTATCTCGACGTATACAAGTATGATCCCAGAACCAACACGGTAGCAATTACCGAAAGAGCACCTGTAAAAGAAGGAAAAGTTTCTATCGGCACGCTCGGCGGTGATATCGCGATAGTAAACAGTGGCTATCAGCCTACTGCAGAAGAAATCGCACGTGCGGAAGCATATGAGACTTATGAAAACACCGCATGGGATGTTAAGCTGTATGACTTCGGTGCAGATGCCGACAGCAAGCTTACCTACAAGGCGAACAATGCAATAGTAGAAACCCTGACAGAAAACGGTGTCACCTTCAAGAGAGCAACCTCTGCCTCTACCACCAGAATTGAGTCGGTATTCACATTTACTGAAACCTTTGAAGCATCCGAATATCCTGTAATGGTAATCAAGTATAAGACCAGCGGCAACTACAGCACATCAGCTGCAAACTACGTTTCCACTGATTTCTATACAGCAGATACCACCAGAGGATATACTTGGCTCGGCGGCTACTCGTACTATAGCACAGGTTCCATATTCGAAAAGAGCACCGGCTGGAAGACCAGGGTGATCAATTACACCAACCTTGAAAGCATGAAAGCATCCGGACTTGGAGTAAGCGAAGAATGGAATGAAGCTCCCGGTTCGAAGAGAAGTGGCGGACAGGCATTCCCGTTCAAGGGTAACATGGTTGCATACCGTCTTGACTTCAGCACAGGCGCAGCCGGAGTAAGCGTTGATATGGCATACATAGCATTCTTCAAGACAGAAGAAGAGGCTAGAAAGTATGTTGAAGCAAGAACCAAGATTGAAGAGTATGAAAACGCAGAAGCTAAAGCTGCAGAAGAAGCAGCTAAGGGACCCAAGCCCGCTTACATTGTTTTCGACTTCCTTGATAAGAACGAAACCGCAAAGTTTACACTGCATCCCGGTAGCGACTCTTTCCCTGTAAAGACTGAAACCAAGAACACAGCAGAAGGTTTCTGGTCCAAGGACGCAGACGGTGAGTACAACCTTACAAGAAGCCTTAGCGATGATGAGCAGTTCAGCCTCAAGGATTACCCTGTACTCAAGATAAAAGCTAAGCCCTCCATGTCTGGTGTAAACAGCCAGTTCTATGTATGGCAGGATAACCAGAGCGGTAACCCCAGAGTTGATTTCCCCTTTGCGACCGCAAATGAGTGGAATGAACTGATTCTCGATTACTCATCCGCTTCAATGGCAAGCGGAACATGGGACGGAACCCTGACCAAGTTCAGATTCGACCCCATGAGAACTGCAAAAGAAAGAGAAATCATAATCGAGTACATCGGATTCTTCGAATCTGTTGAAGCTGCGGAAGCATTCACAAGTGTTGCGGATGCAAAAGCGGCTGAAAAGGCAGCAGCTAAAAAGAAATAATCTGATAACAAAAAGAAGCAGGTCGTATGACCTGCTTCTTTTATATATTATCTGAATTTATTTAATTCACAAAACAACAGGCAGTTCATACGACCTGCCTGTTGTTTTGTGATTTTTGAGTGCAATTAATTAGTTATCCGTAAATATAGAGGGGGTTTCATCATTCGTTTCGTCTTTGGTATAATATGGATCTATCATATATTTTTTAATTCCGGGATACGCCGTATAGGCGCCTATGAACCCTAATAACGATGCTGTAAAAAGAAAGGGGAGTATTGCGCCCAATGGAGCAAAATAGCTTAAAACGAGGTAATTAATGATAAGTACTGCGACAACACCTAATACACCGACTATGTTTCGCTTAATGCACAAAAACGTAAAAATAAATGAATTCTTGATAATCTTGAATATGCTGAGTTTAAATGTTACAAGAATAATATACATGTAAAATCTCATTATGAAATAAACAAGCCCCAATAGCAGTGCTATCCAGAACATTACATCAGTCACGAAGCTTATGCCCGTGTTTTGAAGGAAAAAAATAATGTCATACACTATAACGGCACCGAAAGCAATATCAACGATTCCAAGCAGAATTGCCTGCAAAAAATTACGCTTAATTGTCGTTATATAATCGCTCCAAACATATGCATGATCCTCGCGTGCGTAATTCCTGAAAATATATGCCATTCCGCAGTTGGCAAGCCCGAAGGTTAGAACTATTAATATTCCTGCCCACATAAGCACCGCAGAAACAGTGCTGGGGTATGAGCTTTCCAACAATCTTCCATTGCGCTCAAAGCCCATCAGTGCCGCCGTTGCGGGCGTCATTCCCGTGTGCAGAACAACCGATTTGATTTGCTGATACATTGGACCTGCCGGTAGCTTGAACGGTATATTGAAATTTCCCGATAATCCGAGTAGAAAAGCAAAAAATGGAAAATTAAATAAAAAGTATAAAAGATTTACACTGCAAATTTTCCAAAATTTACGTATATAGATTTTAAAAAAGTTCCCGAAAGAGTAATCTTCTTTCACGGAGCTTTTTTTGACGCCCTTTCCGGGCTTGTTGTAATCCCATGCTTTAAAAATCTTTCCCATTTTAAAATCCTCTTAATTTAATTAAATTCTGTACATCAAGCATTGCGCCGCATCAAGTAAAAGTGCAGAAAAAGCAAATACCGTAAACCAAACTATGTATTTACCTACAAACACATAGTTGAGAGCATGTATAAAAGGCATTTGCGATGTGTATATCTTCACGGAAGATGAAGAAATATATGATAAATACCATATAAACATCCACATAGCGCAAATTCTGATAAATGTCATCGTGATTGCGAAAAAAACGCTGAAGTTGCTAAAGAATGCATATACATCAAGCGCCAGCACAAAGCCCTGAAAAACACTGCACGAAACGGAAATTACCGGAATATATATGGTCAGTCCCGAAAGAAAAACAAAGCATACGGGAATAATATCCCAAAGCCAAAACTTTAGAAGCGCGTCAAAAAAGCTTTGTTCACGGCTGCATGTACGTAGGGTGTGATTCATAAATCCGAATTCCGATGGCAGCAAAAGGCACAAAACAAATGCGATAACAAAAGTCGTGCAATTTATAACAAAAAATATACGGTATAATCTGAAAAAACCATTGTTGTTTCGAAAAGCCATTTCAACATCACCCGTTCAATTGTATGAAACGAGCGGATGAGTTATTCATTTGTCAGCTTCTTTCGGTTTCTTTTGCAATTTCTTCTGCACGGTCAGTGCATTTTTGCATAGCACGTTTTATAGTACCGCAAAAATCATCTGCTTCAAAACTTTGTAATGCCGCAAGTGTGGTACCGTTGGGGGAAGTGACCATTGCTATCAATTCATCAGGAGACATATTGCTTTGTTCCATCATTTTTGCAGAGCCGAGTATGGTTTTGATAACCAACGGTAATACATCATCGGTTATGCCTTGTTCTTTCGCACCGTCGCAAATAGCTTTTGCAAACAGATAAACATACGCTGGTGAAGAGCCGTTAACTGCTATAATGCGGTTCATCATATTTTCAGTCAGCCGTTTTGTAGCACCCATAGAAGCGAAAATATCACAAACACCGGTAAAAACTTCGTCCGAAACGAAATCGTTTGAGCACAATGCACTGGCACCCTCGCCGATAAGCAAAGGCGTGTTTGGCATTACGCGTACAACAGCAGCATTTACGCCAAGCATGTTGCAGATGTGTGTTGTTGAAATTCCGGCCGCGATTGAAACGAATGTTTTTTTTGCGATAATTTCCTTGGGAACGTCGTGTGAAATCTCTTGCAGAACGACATTATAAACTTGCGGCTTTACACACAAAAAAATCAAATCAGTCTTTTCACATATTTCTTTCGTGCTCTGAACAGGTGCAATGTCGAATTTATCGTATTTCGAGCTATCTTTGTCATATATAAGAATTTCATTCTTATTGTATAAATTCTTTTTGAGTACACCTGAAATAATGGCGCCCGCCATATTTCCGACACCAATGAAGCCAATCATTATAAATCTCCTAACATTTGCAGAAACTTTTCTTCGTTAATAACTTCAATGCCCAGTTCAGTTGCCTTTGTCAGCTTGGAACCGGCATTTTCGCCGCACAATACATATGTGGTCTTTTTTGAAACACTTGATGAAACCTTTCCGCCATTATCTGAAATCATTTTTTCAGCATCGCTGCGTTTAAGGGTCGGGAGCGTACCGGTTACAACAAAAACCATCCCTGCAAGCTTTTCTGAAGCAGAGGTGCTGATAAATTCGGTGTTCACTCCCAACAGTTTTAAATCCGAAATGGTTTTTATATTGTTTTCAACGTTGAAGAAATTAACAATATTCTGAGCGGTTATTTCACCAATATCTTCGATTTCGGTAAGCTGTTCGGCTGTGGCGGTCATAAATGCATCGATTGTTCTGAAGTGCTTTGCCAGAATTTGAGCAGCTTTTTCGCCAACTTGACGGATTCCTAATCCGAATAATAGCTTTGAAAGACAGTTGCCTTTGGAAATTTCAATTGCATTTACAAGGTTTTCTGCTGATTTTTTACCGAAACGATCTAATTCCGCAATGGCATTAACATCCAGTGTATATAGGTCGGTAATGCAGGAAATAATGCCTTTTTGACATAGAGTTATGACTACGGCCTCGCCCAAACCCTCAATATTCATGGCATCGCGGCTTGCAAAATGGATAATGTTTCTCATGAGCTGCGCCGGGCAAGAAGCATTTGTACAGCGTATCTGAGCTACCTCGGGATCAGAAAACACAGGCTGACCGCAAGACGGGCAAAGCTTCGGAAACTCAAACGGGGTGCTTTCGGAAGGACGTTTGTCTTTGTTTACACACAAAACCTCGGGAATAATTTCACCCGCTTTTCTGACACAAACCGTGTCACCTATGCGTATATCTTTTTCTCTGATAAAATCACGGTTGTGAAGTGTTGCACGGGACACGGTTGTGCCTGCAAGACGTACGGGTTCAAGAACGGCATTTGGCGTAAGGACACCGGTTCTGCCGACTTGAATGACAATATCAGTCAAAAGAGTTTCCTTTTCTTCCGGGGGATACTTGTATGCTGTCGCCCATTTCGGTGTATTTGTGAGCTCACCAAGCTCTTTTCTTAGTTCAAAATCATTTACCTTTATAACCGCACCGTCAATGTCGAAGGAGAGTTCGTCTCTTGTTTCACCTCTGAGCATAATGTCATTGTATACCTGTTCTGCATCCGAAAAAGTACGATACATGGGAGAAACCTTAAACCCCAACTCTTTGAGTGCTTGCAGTGATTGCGTGTGTGAGTCAAATTCAATCCCTTGATATGCTTCAACGTTAAAAACAAAAATATCAAGCTTTCTTTGTGCAGCAATCTTTGGGTCAAGCTGACGTAACGATCCTGCTGCGGCATTCCGCGGGTTGGCAAAAACCGTTTCGCCATTCAGCTCGCGTTGTTCATTCAGATTTTCAAATACATTCTTGGGCATGAAAACCTCTCCGCGCACTTCCAGACGTGGCACGGGTTTTGACAGAACCAGAGGAATAGATGGTATGGTTTTAAGGTTCTCGGTTATGTTTTCCCCGACCACTCCGTCTCCGCGAGTGGAACCGCGCACGAATATACCGTTTTCATATTCAAGCAACACTGAAAGCCCGTCGATTTTGTATTCAACAACAAGCTCGGGTGTGGAGTCATCCAGTTTAGATATAAAATCATTAAGCTCATCTTTTGAAAAAACATTTGACAGACTCAGCATAGGAACAGTATGGGTGACTTTTTCAAATTTGTCCAGCACTGCACCGCCCACACGCTTGGTAGGTGAGACAGGGGAGTCATATTCCGGGTGTAATTCCTCCAGCTTTTTCAGTTCACGAAACATCTTATCATATTCAAAATCAGATATTTCCGGTGAATCCTCAATATAATACTTTTTGCTGTGATATGTGAGTAATTCTCTTAATTCTTCAATTCTGGAAAGTGTATTGTCCATAATATTTCCACCGTTCATTATTCTTTGTTCAGTATAACATAAATTAGATTTTAATTCAACATTATTATATTAAATTTTTTACATATATTGCATTGTAAATTTGTCAAAATAGTGCTATACTATCCTAAACATAAAAAATTACGGAGTAACTATGCAACTATTATCAAAAAGAGATCTTCCGCTACGGCACGCAACAGCTCTTGCAATAGGAAATTTTGACGGTCTTCATATCGGTCATATGAAGCTTATGGATGAAATTTTGTTTCTGTCAAGACGCCATGAGCTAAAAAGTGTTGTCTGGACTTTCAACGAGCATCCGGAAAATATCATTTCCGGTAAATATGTCACGAAGAGTATAACTACTATTGATGAAAAGGTCGAACTTTTGTCTGAAAAAAAGGTTGATCTGATGTATATTGAGGATTTTCGTCTTGTGCGTGACTGTACACCGGAGGAGTTTGTAGATCGGATTCTCATCGAACAATTCAATGTCAAATTTGTGGTATGCGGATTCAATTTTCGATTTGGAAAGGGAAACAGCGCCGATGCAGAGTATCTTAAAGAGCGCCTTGCATTGCACGGCGTACAGACATGTATTATTTCACCGATAATATATGACGACAAGATTGTAAGCTCCACTTATATCCGTTCTCTTATCGAAAAAGGCGATATGGAGATGGTTGCCCGCCTTATGCGCAGGGAGTTTTATATAAACTTTCCGGTTGTTCAGGGCAGACATCTGGGACGCGAAATAGGTGTTCCAACAATAAATCAGGAGTTTCCGCCGGACCACATTATCCCAATGAAGGGAGTATATGCCTGTGCTGTTTACATTAATGGCGAACCGTATATCGCCGTCGCCAATGTAGGCACCAAGCCTACGGTAGAAGGAGATCACATTTCATGCGAAACACATATTCTGGACTTCTGCGGCGACCTTTACGGCAAGAACATAAAGGTTTGCTTTTTCAAACGACTTCGTGATGAAAAGAAATTTTCCTCACTCGAAGAACTTAAAGGTGTCATAAGAAATGATATAGACAGGACAAGAGAATATTTTAATCTTAAATTTTGAGGGTACAGTGTTGAAAAAATTACTCATTCCGTTTTTAATTATGGTTTTTACTTTAACGGTGTGTATTGCTGTTGATGATGCACCTGAGGTAAGCTGTAATTCTGCAGTTGTGTACAACGTAGAGTACGATCGTATTATTTACCAGAAAAACATTGATGAACCTGTTTTTCCTGCATCATTCACCAAAATAATGACAGCTGTGTTGGCTTTGGAATATGAAAATAAGCCCTCGGGTATTGAGGTTACCTCTTCTGCGCTGGAAGGCTTGACGGGAAATTATGCAGGGCTTAAGATTGGCGAATATGTACCGTATGACGATCTTTTGAAGGCACTTATAGTTGCGGGTGCCAATGATGCCGCATTAGTGCTTGCTCAGCACATAGGAACTACCGTAGATGGATTTGTCGACATGATGAATGCCAAGGCGAAGGAACTTGGTATGACAGCCACTCATTTTACCAATCCCACAGGAATGCATGACGGGTTTATGGAAACCACTGTCAGTGATATGCTTAAGCTGTGCCGTTATGCGTATCATATAAATGAGTATATGGAAATTTCTTCAATGCCTAAGTATGATATGCCAAAAACAAACAAATCACCACTTCGTTCGCTTATTACACGCAATCTTATGCTTTCAAAAATTTTTGGCGGTGACTACTATGACGGCGAAATACGCGGTATGAATTCGGGCAGCACCGAACAGGCAGGATTTTGTCTTGCCACAACCAAGGAAAATGACGGACTTGTTTATCTTTGCATCGTTTCCGGAAGCAAAAAAGACGAGGATAAAAGAATACTTTCTTACATAGATACCGATAATCTTTATGAGTATGTTTTTGCCAATTATCGTCTTACGGATGTTTTTACCGCTTCGTCTTCCGTATCACAGGTTCCGGTCAGATTTTCAGGGACTGTTGACAACGCCGTTATTGTTTCGGCTCAAACGCTTAAAAGCATTTTGCCGGCAGATGCAGACCTTAAAGCAGATGTGCATATTGACGCTTTGCTGAAAATAGATACATTGGATGCACCCGTAAAATCAGGCTCCGTGGTGGGCTACGCCGATATTTTTTTTGGTGAAGAAAAACTGGGTACTGTGGCGCTTGTTACACAGTCAAATATAGAAAGGAGTAATTTCCTATATCTTTTGTTCCTGATCGGCGAGTTTTTTAAACGTAAAGAGGTTATGCTTGTTGTACTCGGAATACTTGCGGCATTTATAATTTATCTGATAATCGCTATTCTGGCAATGCCCACAAAGCGAAAATAGAGAGGAAATAATGGGAAAAGTATTAAAAACGATAATCAAGATTGTGTTTATTTCTATTGTTGTATTGCTCAATGTTTTGATATGGGGCCGTATTTTTATTTCCTGTGATGCACCCATCACCAATAAGATAATATTGGATGAGCAGATACTCGAGGATTTTAAAAAAAATCCGCTGTCCTACAATGTCTATGAGTATTTTCCCCCCATAACGATGGATGAGCTGGGAAAAGTACAGACCCGTTACGTAACTCATATACGCGAAACGGACGATTTTCAGTTTACCATAAAATACAATATCGGATATTTTGAGAACAACGTTCCTCTTGACTTCAAGCTTCGCTGTGTATCGGGAGAAGAGGAGAGGGTAATAGAAGATATATACAGTGTTACTCAAGACAGATATATTTTCCGCTATTTGCGCTTTTCTGCCCAAAATATTAATTTTACGCAGGATGATTCGCTTTTTCTTGATGTTTTTACCGCTGATGGTCAGCTTTTCACAACACTTACACTGGTCGCACCCGACATTTCAAGTATGTATCATAAAACGGTTTCGCTTAAAACCATGTTAAAAAAACAATCCGATTAACCGAACGAACAAATTTATACGTTTTGCGAAAGAAATGGGATTTTAAATTTTTCAGGTTTATTATATTATAATTACAGTACAAGTTGTTCGTGCATTTTGACGGCTTAGTGCATAAAAAAAGGAGATATAAAGGAGATATATATGATTAAAATATCTTTGCTTGGAGATTCAATACGTATGATCGGGTACGGATTGAAGGTTCCTGAGCTTTTGGGCGATGATTACGAGGTTTTCCAATCGGGTGATAACGGCAGATTTGCTAAATACACCTATCGAACTTTGTTTGATATGAAGAATGACATGGCAGGAAGCCGTATCGTTCACTGGAATAATGGACTTTGGGATACATGTAATCTTTTTGGTGAGGGGCCATTCACTCCCGAAAACGAATACATCGAATATATGTGCAAAATTGCCGATATTCTGCTAAAAAGACATGACAAGGTAATTTTTGCTACCACGACCCCGGTTTCTCCCAAGCATGAGTTTAACAAAAACCCTGTCGCCGAAAGATATAACAGTCTGATTGTTCCCGTACTGAAAGAAAAGGGAATTATCATCAACGACCTGTACAGCACCGTCGCAAAGGATATTGATAAATATATATGCGATGACAAGATTCATCTTTCGCAGGAGGGTATCGATGTCTGCGCAAAGCAGGTGGCCGACATTATAAAAGAGGTTGCCAAAACACTTAAATAATGAATTATAATTCAGAAAGGATTTACATATTATGAAAAAAGGTATTAACATTTGGTCATTTGACGGCTCCAAAACATTTTACGAAAAGGTTGATATTGCAAAGAAGGCAGGTTTTGATGGAATCGAGCTTTCACTTGATATGACGGGTGAGGTTTCCCTTGAATCTACCGAAAAGCAGCTTCTTGAGGTTAAGAAGAATATTGAAGACAAAGGTCTTGAGATGTACAGCCTCGCAACCGGTTTGTTCTGGGATTTCCCTATAACATCCAATGATGCCGCAAAAGCAGCAAAAGCAAAGGAAATTGTAAAGAAAGAAATTGAAAGCGCCGCAATCCTCGGATGTAGCTCAATCCTTGTGATTCCCGGTCTTGTAAATGCCGACTTTGTTGATGGCTGTGAGGTTGTTGAGTATGACGTTGCGTATGACCGTGCCTTCAATGCAATCAGTGAGCTTGGCGAAATCGCAAAACAGTACAAGGTAAATATCGGTCTTGAAAACGTTTGGAATAAGTTCCTTGTTTCTCCCTTGGAGCTTCGTGACTTTATTGACAAAATCAATAATCCTTACGTAGGTTCTTATCTTGATATCGGTAACGTATTATTCAACGGTTATCCTGAACATTGGGTAAAGATTCTCGGCAGCAGAATAAAGGCAGTTCATTTCAAGGATTACCGCAGAGCCGCAGGCGGTCTGCACGGATTTGTTGACCTTCTCGCAGGCGACGTTGATTATCCTGCTGTTATTAAGGCGCTCAAGGCAGTCGGTTATGACGGTTGGGTTTCCGGAGAAATGATTCCTTGCTATAACAACTATTCCGACCAGATAATCTATAACACCTCTGCTTCCATGGATAGAATAATTTCAATGAAATAAGCATAAAAATAAAAATAAACTCCGCGTTAAGCGGAGTTTATTTTTATTTTTAATATTTCGAAATAAGAACGCCGACGGCGTTTTTTCATATTGCCGGAATTCATGGTGAAAGATTTTCGTGTTAGTGCACCGTTAAAATCTTCCGCTTCTTCCGCCGTGAGTTCTTCCACTGCTACCTGTTCGCGTGGTGCTTCTCAAACCGCCGGAATTGTTGCTGTCGTTATTTATACGTGTTTTAGTGACATTGCTGTACATGAATCGATCGACACTGCGTGCCATGAGGAGATTGCCGCAGTTTGTATAACTGTCGGCGTTTTTCTTTATACCTATGTTTTTCATGGGCGCTTTTAAAACAGAAACAACGATTAAACCGATTATTAATGCGACTATGACAACTATGACTTCAAATGTGATGTAAAAATCATAACCGCGCACAACTTCACGAGTGTAATCTGTGTCATCGTAGTAGTAATCGCTGTAATCGTAGGTGCCTGCAACATCAACAGAAGTACTGCCGGTTAACAGAATTGTACGTTCAATTCTGCCAATGTATTGCTCAAAGGCTTGTTTGTAGCTGCCTTCAGACAGATATGGCGTTATTTCGGCATGTATGTCATCCAGCAAGCTGTCATTGAAAAGCGAAATTGCTCTTCCGCAGGTGGATGTGGCAAATTCCCGTTCTTCCATAGCAATGACAAATATCAAACCGTCGTGGTTTTCGCCAATACCGTAACCGTTGAAGTCATAATAGTTGTCGGCAAAATCGAATATCTCTTCACCGTCAATTGTATTTACAGTCAGTATAACTGCATCAAATTCATATAAATCACGCAGAACTTCAATTATCTTATTCAACTCTTGTTCGTCAGCTTCGGAAAGTATATTTGCCTCGTCAATGACATTCGCGTAAGTCGGAACAGCCAAAGCAATAATAAGTATAATAACGAAAAGTATTTTTTTCATTCCGTCACCACCTTATATAAAAAACAGCAAAAGCTGTGCCAATACTGCTGTAATTCCCGCCACTCCAAACATCCATTTAAAGTACTTTTTGCGATCGACGGGAAATTCACCAATAAATTTTCCTGTTTGACCGTTGACAGCAAAAAGATAATTTTTTCCGTTGTATTTTGTGTTGAGAATCCAAACCGGTAAAAGTGCGTATTTCGTGGCATTCACATCAGTATGTATATTTCCGCTTTTTTGTACAACGCTTGAATATCCGTTTACAGTGGAGCGGAATGTGCTCGACGTTGTATCAGCTATACGTGTGCTTGCACGTTCACGGCTTTTGGAAGCGGCCACATCATATCTGTCGGCATAAAAGCCTGTAATATATGACAAATCAAATTCCTTTAGCTCATCATAATTATATGGTTCCAATGCGTCCATATACTCATCAGCCATTTTTGCAGATGCATCCACGGGCACTTTGTCAAATTTCAGTGTGCCCTCGCGTATTATGGAAAAATGGTCAGTCTTTGTATATCTGTATTTGCTGTCGCTCCAGATATGGGTATTTGTCGCGTTGTAAGTGAATTTTCCGTTTGCAGTGCAATCAAACAGCCAGAACGGAACGTATATGCCGGTCATTTTTTCAATACGGTTTTGTTCAAAAAACAAATCAGGCAGAAGCTTCAGCTTTGAAATATAGTTTTTATATGCCGATTTTGCTTCATCCTTGCTGATTGAGAAGGGGATGATAAGGTCAGGCTTAAGCATACCGCTCAATTTGCTTTCAACTATGACAGGATTTGAACAATATGCACACTCACTTGCTGCCATACCTTCGTTGCCGATAATTTCAGCTCCGCAGGAAGGGCAAGAATAAACACACATGTTTTCTGTATCTACGGTGTCGTGCTCGCTTTTATCTTCCCATCGGAATTCATTGGCGTCACTTATCTTTTCGAAATCCTCATAGTCCTGCATTTGCTCTGCGGTATATGAATTGTCACAAGCTTCGCAGGACAGTGTCTGTTTTTCGCTGTCAAACTTCAACGGATGGGAACAGCATGGGCACTTATATGTTTTTATTTCTGAACTCATTTTATATCATTTCCGTCAAATTTATCTCCGCATTCGGGGCAGAACTTTGGGATGTTGTTCATGTCCTTGGGCTCCCATCCGCATTTATCGCATTTAAAGCCCTGCGGACCGGGTTTTCCGCATTCCGAACAGAATTTTGTGGTGTTTGTTTTTCCGCATGTACAGGTCCAACTGTTGTTCGATGGCTTTGCCGTACCGCAATTAACACAGAATTTTCCGGTGTTTATGGTGCCGCATGTGCATTTCCAACTGTCCGCTGAAGAAGCGGAAGCGGTTTGCTGAGCTACCTGCTGACCCATGGCAAAGAGGTTCTGAGCATTGCTTCCGCCTGCATTCATTGCCATACCCATACCCATAAAGCCCTGCATTGCGCCGTTTTCGTTAGCCGCGGCGGTTCTCATAGCGTCGGCTTGAGCACCTACAAGACGGGAGCCTGCCATCATGGGGTTGGTGGTCATTGCGTTTTCTTCCCACTCTGTAATCTTCTTCCGCTGGTCTTCGGGGATGGAAAGAGAATTGATGGTCAGTTTTACAAGCTCAATACCACGTGTCTCTGTCCAGTCGGTTTTTAATACTTCGGTAAGAGCGTTTCTGATTTCAACGGTATGAGCGGGAAGCTCGGAATATTCAATCTTCTTTGCGGAAATCTGAGCCAGAGCAGGCTGAAGTGCATCCAGGAGAGAAGCTTTCAATATATCTTCCCATTCGGTTTTTTCATAGCAGTCGGTGACATTACCTGCGATATTCGTGTAAAACAGCAGGGGATTAGTGAGTTTATATGTATATTCTCCGTTGCATCTGATATCCACGGATAGCTTCAGACCCATCTGTTCGTTGATAACAACTTTAAAAGGAATAGGTGTGGCTGTTCCGTATTTGTTACCCATTATTTCCTTGGTGTTGAAGTAGTAAACTCTCTGATCTTTGCCTGTATCACCACCAAAGGTGAAACGTTTGCCGATGGTCTTGAAGGTTTCCTTTATGCTGTCTCCTAAAGAACCCGTAAATATGCTGGGTTCAGTCGATGTATCGTAAGTAAATTCGCCGGGCTCGGCACAGAATTCAACAACCTTACCCTGCTCAACAATCATCATTGCCTGACCGTCGGCAACAGCGATTACCGAGCCATTTGAAATGATATTGTCCTCTCCCTTTTTGTTGGAGGAGCGCTTGCTTGTGCGTTTTTCACCTTTAACCATAAGAGTATTGGAATCAATGGAATCGCAATAAAAGAATTCTTTCCATTGGTCAGCCAGCACTCCGCCAAGTGCACCAATTCCTGCCTTTATAAGTCCCATAACAATATCCTCCGATAAAATATAATTCAAAATTGGTAGTATAACTGCCGATATAATTATACTTTATTATCATCTCAATGTCAATACCTTTAAAATAAAACATGGAGGAAGTTCATATGAACTTCCTCCATAAAAAATGCATTCAGAATATTAGTTGTACAATTCGCCCAGCTTGGTGAGTCTGTCGTACTTTTCTTTAGCATATCCAACAGCTTCGTCAAACAGCTTGTCCGCCTTTTCGGGGAAAGAGCGTGTAAGAGCGCTGTAACGGGTTTCGCCGAGAATGAAGTCTTTGTAGGACTCGGTAGGCTCCTTGGAGTCGAGAGTAAATTTGCCCTCGGTAGCAGCGGGGTTGAATCTGAAGTTGTGCCAGTAACCTGCCGCAACGGCCTTCTTGGTTTCGTTCATGCTGGTACCCATGGACTTCATACCGTGGTTGATACAAGGAGCATAAGCGATAACAATGGAAGGACCTGCGTAGTTTTCTGCTTCAACAAATGCCTTGATACACTGGTTGTAGTCAGCGCCCATTGCAACCTGAGCAACGTAAACATAACCGTAAGACATTGCTATAGCTGCAAGGTCTTTCTTCTTCATAACCTTACCGGAAGCAGCGAACTGTGCGATAGAACCGGTAGGAGTTGCCTTGGAAGCCTGACCGCCGGTGTTGGAGTAAACCTCGGTGTCGAATACGAGAATATTGATGTCAAGACCGGAAGCAAGAGCGTGGTCAACACCGCCGAAGCCGATGTCGTATGCCCAACCATCACCGCCGAAGATCCAGATGCTCTTCTTGATGAAGAGGTCTTTTCTTGCGAGAGCTTCCTTAACAGCCTTGCCGAGATCGCAGCAGGGGCAAGCTTTGCAAGCTTCAAGAGCAGCGGTAAGAGAAACAGCGGCAGCCTTGGAAGCAGCGGCATCATCCTTGCCTGCAAGCCATGCATTGCAAGCGTCTTTAAGAGCAGCATCAGCTTCGTCATTTGCAGCAATAGCAGTGAGAAGCTCTACCAGCTTTTCACGGCGCTGTGCAACAGCCAGAGCCATACCAAGACCGTACTCTGCGTTATCTTCGAACAGGGAGTTAGCCCAAGCAGGACCTTTTCCTTCTTTGTTGGTGGTATAGGGGGTAGCAGGTGCAGAACCGCCCCAGATAGAAGAACAACCGGTAGCGTTTGCGATATACATTCTGTCGCCGAACAGCTGAGTAACAAGCTTTGCGTAAGGAGTTTCGCCGCATCCGGGGCAAGCACCGGAGAATTCGAGCAGAGGCTGCTTGAACTGGCTGCCCTTAACGGTGGTTTCCTTGAACTTGGCATTGATTTCGTCGTTGTCAGCAAATTTGTAAGATTCTGCGAAGTACTTCTGCTGGTCAAGCTGAGAAGCGATAGGCTTCATAACGAGAGCTTTTTCGCCCTTCTTGCCGGGACATACCTGAGAGCAGGAGCCGCAACCGGTACAGTCAAGCGCAGAAACGGTAACACCAAACTGGTATCCGGGCATACCTGTCATGGGAACCAGCTTCATTCCTTCGGGAACAACTTCGCCGTCCTTTACAGCAACGGGGCGGATAGCGGCGTGAGGGCAAACCAGAGAACAGAAGTTACACTGGATACAGTTGGTGAAGTTCCATTCGGGAACGTCAACTGCGATACCGCGCTTTTCGTAAGCCGCAGAGCCCTGAGGGAACAGACCGTCAGCGTCCTTAACGAAGGTGGAAACGGGCAGGAAGTCACCCTTCTGAGCATTGACGGGATTGAGTATTTTTTCAACAAATTCAACAAGCTCGGGTCTGCCGGAGATAGCGCCCTTGTCGGAAGCTTCGTCCTGAGCATTTGCCCATTCGGGCTTAACCTGAATTTCAACAAGGTTTGCAATACCCTTGTCAACAGCCTGCTGGTTCATGGAAACGATAGCTTCGCCCTTCTTGGAGAAGGATTTAACAATAGCCGCCTTCATGTAATCAACAGCCTCTTCCAGAGGAATGATGTTAGCCAGCTTGAAGAATGCTGCCTGAAGAACCATGGAGAACTTGTCTCTCAGACCCAGGTCACGCGCGATGTTTACACCGTCGATGGTGTAGAACTTAGCCTTCTTGGTTGCAAGGTCTCTCTTGATCTTTGCAGGGAGATATTTTTCTACTTCTTCGGGAGACCAGATGGTGTTCAGAAGGAATGTGCCGCCTTCTTCAAGATCTGCGGTTATGTCATATTTATTAACATAAGATGCATTGTGGCATCCGATGAAGTTTGCCTTGGAAACGTAATAGGTGGAGCGGATGGGGCTGTCACCGAAACGCAGATGAGAAATGGTTATACCGCCGGACTTTTTGGAGTCGTAGGCGAAATAAGCCTGAACATATTTGTCAGTGTGGTCACCGATGATCTTGATGGAATTCTTGTTAGCACCGACGGTACCGTCAGATCCCAGACCCCAGAATTTGCAGGAGATTGTTCCGGCGGGAGAGGTGTTGGGGCTTTCCTTAACTTCGAGAGAAAGGCTGGTAACGTCATCGTTGATGCTGAGGGTGAACATGGTCTTGGGCTGATCTGCATCAAGGTTTCTGTATGCAGCAATGATGTCAGCGGGAGTGGTATCCTTGGAGCCCAGACCGTAACGGCCGCCGATAACAAGAGCATTTTCGAACTTGGTACCGCGCAGAGCGTTAACAACGTCAAGATAGAGAGGCTCAGCCAGAGCACCGGGTTCTTTGGTTCTGTCGAGAACTGCAATCTTCTTAACGGTAGCGGGGATTTCACTGAGCATGTGGGAAACGGAGAAGGGACGGTAAAGTCTTACTTTGAGAAGACCTACCTTTTCACCCTTAGCGTTGAGGTAGTCGATAGTTTCTTCAATGGTATCACATACGGAACCCATAGCAACAAGGATCTTGTCTGCATCGGGAGCACCGTAGTAGTTGAAAGGCTTGTAGTTGGTGCCGATTTTTGCGTTAACCTGGTTCATATAGTCAACAACAATCTCGGGAACTGCATTGTAATAAGTGTTGCATGCCTCGCGTGCCTGGAAGAAAATGTCGGGGTTCTGAGCTGTACCCTTGAGGGTGGGATGATCGGGGTTGAGAGAACGCTGGCGGAATGCTTCAACAGCATCCATATCAACCATTTCAGCCAGATCGTCATAATCCCATACTTCAATCTTCTGGATTTCGTGGCTGGTTCTGAAGCCATCGAAGAAGTGCAGGAAGGGAACTCTGCCCTTGATAGCACTCAGATGAGCAACAGCGCCAAGGTCCATAACTTCCTGAACGTTGTTAGCGCACAGCATAGCAAAGCCGGTCTGACGGCATGCCATAACGTCACTGTGATCTCCGAAGATGGAGAGTGCGTGAGAAGCCAGTGCGCGTGCGGAACAATGGATAACACCGGGGAGAAGCTCACCGGCAATCTTGTACATGTTGGGAATCATGAGCAGCAAGCCCTGAGATGCTGTGTAAGTTGTGGTCAGAGCGCCTGCGGAAAGGGAGCCGTGAACGGTACCTGCGGCACCTGCCTCGGACTGCATTTCCATGATTTTGACTTCCTGGCCGAAAATGTTCTTTCTGCCTTCACTGGACCATTTATCGGTTACTTCCGCCATTACGGACGAGGGAGTAATAGGATAAATGCCGGCAACTTCGGTAAATGCATACGATACATGAGCCGCAGCATTATTACCGTCCATGGTAATTTTCTTTCTTGCCATTTAAAGTATCCTCCTTAAATATGAGCGGTCGAAAACGGCCGCGTAAAAATTCACAATATATATAATACCACTTTTCAATGAAAAAGTAAATAGTAAAAATCATTTTTTTATTAAATTTATAATTATTTCACAATTTTCGACCATCACCAAGCAGAGGTGAGTGAAATATAATGTATCAGGGGGCGATAAAATGTATGAGGGAAAGAAGAAAAAACTCAAAAGAAAGATAATTCTGGCAGTATTTCTTATATTTTTTGCGGTAATATGGCTTGCGTTGTACCTCAATGTAAGGTTAAGGCCGGTAGTACGCGAAATGGCGACAGCTCGTTCGCGAACTATTGCAACAAGGGTGATAAGCGAGGCAATCGAAGAGACCATAAGCGACAAGGGGATAACGTATGACGATTTGGTGAGCTTTGAAAAAACACAGGACGGAACTATAAGCGCCGTCAAAACCAACATAGTTAAGGTTAATCAGCTCAAATCGGCACTTTCGGTCAATATTCTCAATCGATTGTCGGAAACTACCGAAGATGAGCTTGCCATTCCCATAGGGAGTGTTGTAAACAGCGATCTGTTTTCGGGGAGAGGCTTTAAAATTAAAATTAAAATTATTCCCATAGGCTCTGTGTCGACAGATATAACAAATTCATTCGCTTCGGCCGGCATAAACCAGACACTTCACAGAATCAATATGGAAGTGCGGGCGGTAATATCACTCATAATGCCCACATTGAGTACAAATGTCGATATAGTGAACTCTGTATGCATAGCCGAGACTGTTATCGTGGGGCGTGTGCCGTCGGCGTATACTGAAGTGATTGAACAGAATGACGATATGATAGGTGTGCTGAATGATTTTCAAAGCAGAATAGACGATGTGTACTGAATGTGAAAAAATAAATTATAAAAAAATTATTAATTATGTGATTTTGCTATTCACTTTTTTGAAAAAGTGTGCTATAATCTATATAGTTATTTTGTCTAATGATGTAATACCCTGTAAAAAGCTGTCAAAATACGGCAAAAATAATGATTAATAACCGCTTTGGCTGTTTTGCCGGGCGCTGAGTGGAGGATTTTATGAAAATGCGTATTATAAGCATCGTATTTTGCCTTATCGCATTTACGGTGTCTTTGGTGCTGATGTTCAATATCTACAATACCGAAGCTGAACCCAAACTTCCTGCAGAGAATAATGGCGATGATATAATCCAGAACGATCACAACAGAACAGAGCCGCTTTCCGAAACAAGCATTAAAAAGCTTTCTGCAGATGTAAGCGCGTTTATCAATACACTTGCATACGAAAATGACAAGAATTACAGCGTAAAAATGCAGGATTACATAGATCAGCTTGAACGCAGTGCGGAATATCTGGGCACTGAAAAGCAGGATGCCTCCGGTAAAGCATATCTTTCCGAGATAGCGTCTGTGTTTAGGAATGTTCTTACAACTCCTTACATGAGTACCACTGAGCTGTCTTCTTTTGTAAGCGGAAACCTTACCAGGCTCAAGACACTCGTACCCGGTGTTACTGCCGATGCGGAGCTTTATCCGTCCGTAGATACCGATGCCAACGGCGCATTTACATTGGCGATGGTGGCTGTTAACAACACAAAGAAGCCCTCGGATGTGTTTACCGTTTCCGTAGGCGGCGGAGTTCTTTTGGGCGACGTTGTGGGTGCTTCCGAAAACACCTTCGCATCAGAGGTTGAAAAACGTGCGACCAACTCTTTCCCTTTGGGCGGTCTTTCTCCCGTGTTTTCTTCTGACGATTATTCCATAGTTACACTGCGCAACCCTCTCACCGCCGAAGCAACCTCCGATGACACCAGAACTGCTGTCAAAGGTAAGCCTGAGTATGTTTCCATGCTTTCAGCAGCAGGGATAAATGCGGTTAATCTCGCTTCCGATCATATGGGTGATTATGGTGATAAGGGTCTTGCAGATACAAAAATTGCACTCAGCGGTGCGGGTATAAATTTCGCGCTCAATGCTGAGGTGTGTGAGTATAACACTTCCATAGGACCTGTTGCACTTATTTCTTACGACCTCAATTCTTCCGCGGTTTCAAATAACGCCAATGCGGTTAACAATACCGTCAAAGAAGCCATATCTCTGGCGCGCAGCCGCGGTGCTGTTATGGTAATAACCATGTTCAGCTGGAAGGGCAATGAAAACCGTGAAATTTCGGATTATCAGGTAAGTGTGGGCAGAACGGCTGTTGATAATGGTGCTGATATGGTTGTCGGTACTTTCCCTCAGTATATCCAGGCAATAGATATCTACAAGGGTAAAACCCTTATATACAGCACAAACGATATACTCAACGGAAAAACCGATATACTCGGTTCCGATACAGTAGCCAATCCGGGTGCACTTATTATTTCTCAGGATTATAAGTATACAAACGGTACACTTGTACCTGCAGATATCACATTCTATCCGGTTATGTCCACTTCGGCAGGGGATAAGAATGACTTTACTCCCAGACTTGTTTTTGATGCTCAGGCAGATAATATCATCGAAAGCTTCAAAAAAGCATGTGTTTGCACAAGATACGGCCTTGCAAAGGAATCCAATCCCGCAAAGCAGGAAGTAAAATATATCCGAATCGGCGAATAATAAAACTAAAAAGGCACTCGGAACAAGTGCCTTTTTGCGTTGCAAATATATATGAAGGAATGAAAAATTATGTTAAAGACAGCAGTTATCATGGGCAGTGACAGTGATTTTGAAACAATGAAGGCTTGCATCAAAAAGCTTAAGGCTTTCGATATGCCCTTTGAAGTCAGAGTTATTTCGGCACATCGCACTCCCGCACTTGCAGAAGAATTTGCATCAAATGCTGAGAAAAACGGCTTTGGTGTTATCATAGCTGCCGCAGGTAAAGCGGCTCATCTTGGCGGAGTTATTGCAGCATATACAACGCTCCCTGTTATTGCCGTTCCGATAAAATCCTCTACCTTGGACGGCCTTGATTCTCTTCTTTCCATGGTTCAGATGCCGTCAGGTATACCTGTTGCCACCGTTGCCATTGATGGTGCACAGAATGCGGCTATACTTGCGGCTCAGATACTTTCGCTGTCCGATGCTTCTCTTAAACAAAAGCTTGCTGATGAAAAGAGAGCTATGGTTGAAGGTGTTATGAAAAAGGATGCTGCACTTCAAGAGAAGATAGCTGAAATATAAGTTTGAAATTAATATTATCATAAACGGAGGTTTTCAAAATGAAAAGATTAGAACAGCTTTATGAAGGAAAAGCAAAAAAGGTTTTTAAGACCGATGATGAAAATGTATACATGGTATACTACAAGGATGACGCTACCGCATTCAACGGTGAAAAGAAGGGTACCATCTCCAATAAGGGTATCATAAACAACCGCGTTACAAACCACCTTATGAAAATGCTTGAAAAAGAGGGTATTCCCACTCATCTTGTAGAAGAGATATCCGAGCGCGAAACACTTGTTAAACGCGTAAAAATCGTTCCTCTCGAGGTTATCGTAAGAAATATAGCAGCGGGCTCGCTTTCAAAGAGATTGGGTCTTCCTGAGGGCACAAAGCTCCAGACAACCGTGCTTGAGCTTTGTTACAAGGATGACGCTCTGGGCGACCCCATGATCAACAACTACCACGTATTTGCTATGGGGCTTGCAACTCCCGAGGAACTTAAGACCATTGAAGAGTATTCTCTCAAGATTAATAGAATTCTGGGTGATTACCTTAAGGACCTCAATATTGAGCTCATTGACTTTAAGCTTGAATTTGGTAAAACTGCCGACGGCACCATTATTCTTGCGGACGAGATTTCTCCCGACACCTGTCGTTTCTGGGATAGCGTAACTAAGGAAAAGCTGGATAAAGACAGATTCCGCCGTGATCTTGGCAACGTAGAGGATGCGTATAAAGAGATTCTCAAGAGACTTCTGGGGGAATAACAGCATGTTCGACACTATTCATGAAGAATGCGGTGTTTTTGGAATTTGTGACCCCAGCGGCGAAACCGATGTTGCACACGCAGCATATACCGCACTGTTTGCTCTTCAGCACAGAGGACAGGAGAGTTGCGGAATAGTAGTAAATAATGACGGCGAAATATCCTATCACCGCGATTTAGGTCTTGTTCCCGATGTCTTCACAAAGGAAGCCTTTGATAAGTTGGGAAACGGTCAGATTGCCGTTGGACATACTCGTTATTCCACAAGAAGCCAGGCTATAAAAGCAAATAATCTTCCGCTTATTACCCGTCATGTAAAAGGCCCTATGGCGATTTCTTTTAACGGAAGCATAACCAATGCGTCACAGCTCCGTGAGCGTCATGAATTGAGAGGCGGAATGTTCCATACCACTGGTGACACCGAGGTTATCGCATATACCATAACCGAGCAGAAGCTCACTTCGAACGTCATAGAGGAAGCAATAGAAAAAGCAATGTATAAGCTTGAGGGCGCATATTCTCTGGCTATAATGACGACACACAAGCTTATTGCTGTGCGTGACCCGTTTGGTTACCGCCCTTTATGTCTCGGTCAGATGCCCAACGGCGCATACGTGGTGGCATCCGAGTCCTGTGCATTCAATGCTATCGGTGCTGAATTTTTGCGTGATATAATGCCGGGCGAGATTCTTGTTATAAAAGGCAAAAATATGAAGTCCATAACTACCCATTGCGGCAGAAAACCGCACATCTGCGTTTTTGAATACGTTTATACCGCACGTCCCGATTCCGTTATTGAGGGTAACAGTGTTCATCGCGCAAGACTGAGGGCAGGTGAGTTTCTGTGGAAAGAGCATCCTGTTGATGCCGATGTAGTAATTGGTGTTCCCGATTCGGGTCTGGATGCTGCACTTGGACTTTCTCTTGCTTCCGGAATACCATACGGCATCGGATTTCTTAAGAATAAATACATTGGAAGAACTTTTATTCTTCCCACTCAGAAAGAGCGTGAAAACGCTGTCAGAATAAAGCTCAATGTTATTGCCGAGACTGTAAAGGACAAGCGCGTTATAATGGTTGATGACTCGATCGTGCGCGGAACAACCAGCGCCAACATCGTAGAGCTTTTAAGAAAAGCGGGAGCGAAAGAAGTTCACATGAGAATATCTTCCCCTCCGTTTATGTATCCATGTTACTACGGAACGGATATAGACAGTAAGGATAAACTCATCGCTTGCCGTATGTCTATTGAGGAGATACGTAATACCATCGGTGTAGATTCACTGGGCTATCTCAGCATTGATGCTGTAAACCATCTTGCTGATAACGGTAAATGCACCTTCTGCGACGGTTGCTTCACCGGAAAGTATCCATCCGATAAAGACCATAAATGTGAACACTGCAATATAAAATAAAAGTTTACGAGGATAAAAATGTCCCAGATTAAAAAAATTGCCGTCCTTGTATCGGGCGGCGGAACTAACTTGCAGGCTCTTATTGATGCTCAGAACAGCGGAATACTCAAGTCAGGAAAAATAGCTGCCGTTGTTTCCAGCTGTGATGATGCGTATGCACTCACAAGAGCAGCAAATGCGGGAATTCCGTCTTGCGTGGTTGCTCGAAAAGGATGTACGAAGGATGAGTTCAATAAACGACTTTGCGAAAAGCTCAATGAGCTTGAGTGTGATCTGGTTATACTTGCAGGCTTTATGTGCATCCTTACAGATGTCGTTCTCAAGCCATATGCAAACCGTATAATCAATGTTCACCCTTCACTTATACCTTCCTTCTGCGGTGACGGCTTTTACGGACTTCATGTTCACGAAGCGGCGCTTTCGAAAGGTGTTAAGGTGACAGGAGCGACCGTACATTTTGTCAATGAGATCGTGGACGGTGGTGCAATAATATTACAGAAAGCGGTCGAAATACAAAGCGGAGATACTCCCGAAATCCTGCAAAAACGTGTCATGGAGCAGGCTGAGTGGAAAATACTCCCGTATGCGGCAGAGCTTTTCTGTGCGGATAAGCTTATAATTAATAACAATAAATGTGAAATTAAAGGAGAATAACATGAAAAAACGCGCTCTTATCAGTCTTACCGATAAAACCGGAGCGGTTGAATTCGCCAAAGAACTTGAAGCACTGGGTTATGAGGTGCTTTCCACCGGTGGTACTGCCAAAATTCTCAGAGACAACGGCGTTAATGTAATAAATGTTTCGGATGTTACAGGCTTCCCCGAATGTCTGGACGGCAGAGTCAAGACACTTCATCCGAATATTCATGCAGGTATACTTGCAATGCGCTCCAACCCTGAGCACATGAAACAGATACAGGAATTGGGCGTTGACCCTATTGATATTGTCGCAATAAACCTCTATCCTTTCAAGAACACTATTCTTAAGGATGGTGTTACCCGTGCCGAAGCTATCGAAAATATCGATATCGGCGGTCCTACCATGATAAGAGCGGCAGCTAAGAACTATCAGGATGTTGCTGTTATTGTTGACCCTGCGGATTACCCGGTTATTATAGAACAGCTTAAAAACGGCGGCGTAACCGTTGAAAAGAAGCTTGAGCTGGCATATAAGGTGTTCAACCACACCGCTCAGTACGATGCCATGATTTCCACGTATCTCCGCAAAGAGACCGGTTCGGAGATTTTCCCCGACAACATCACCTTTACTTACGAAAAGGTGCAAAGCATGCGTTACGGTGAAAACCCCCACCAGCAGGCGGCATTCTATAAGGAAATCGGAACCCATCTCAGCGGTACTCTTTCCGCCGCAAAGCAGCTGCATGGCAAAGAACTTTCTTACAACAATATCAATGATACCAACGGCGCACTGGATCTTCTTAAGGAATTCTCGGAGCCTTGCGTTGTTGCGGTTAAGCATGCAAACCCCTGCGGTGTAGGTGTTGCGGATAATATTTACGATGCTTATGTTAAGGCGTATGAAGCAGACCCTGTTTCCATATTCGGCGGCATTGTTGCGGCGAACCGTGAGATTGATGCGGCTACCGCAGAAGAGATATCCAAAATATTCCTTGAAATCGTTATTGCTCCTTCCTTTACACCGGAAGCAATAGAAATAATCGAAAAGAAAAAGAATATCCGTATTCTTGTTCTCGAAGATATTTCCAAGCCCAACGAAAAATCCTTCCTCGACATGAAAAAGGTTGCGGGCGGTCTTCTTGTTCAGGAATATAATGACGAGCTTTATGACGAAGCTGATCTTAAATGCGTTACCGACCGTCAGCCTACCGAAGAGGAAAAGAAAGCTATGCTTTTTGGAATGAAGGTTGTAAAACATACAAAGTCCAATGGTATCGTGCTTACTCTTGGCGACCGTACCGTAGGCATAGGTCCCGGTCAGACCAATCGAATCACCGCACTTGAACTTGCTATAAAATATGCCGGTGACAAGGCAAAGAATTCTGTTCTTGCTTCCGATGCCTTCTTCCCGTTCGGCGACTGTGTCGAAGCAGCTCACAAGGCGGGTATTAATGCTATAATTCAACCGGGCGGTTCCATAAGAGACCAGGAATCCATTGACCTCTGCAATAAATATGGTATTGCTATGATATTTACCGGCAAGCGTCACTTTAAGCACTGATGAGGGGAATTATAATGCAAAAATATAATATACTTGTTATCGGCTCGGGCGGAAGAGAGCACGCCATACTTTGTGCAATGAAAAAGAGTCCGCAATGCGGTAAGCTTTATGCCGCACCCGGAAACGGCGGCATTTCTCAGATTGCTGAGTGTGTTAATGTGAAGGCTACCGATATTGATGGAATACTCGGTTTTCTTGAAACTTCGGATGTAGACCTGGTTTTTGTAGCCCCCGATGACCCGCTTATGCTGGGCATGGTTGACAAGATACAGGAAAAGGGTATCAGAGTATTCGGACCACGTCAGAACGCGGCTATTATAGAGGGAAGTAAGGTCTTTTCAAAGGACCTTATGAAAAAATATAATATTCCCACTGCCGGTTATGAGGTATTCGAAAATCCCGCCGATGTAATGAATTACATAAAAACAAAAAACAGCTTTCCGACTGTAATAAAAGCAGAGGGACTTGCACTTGGTAAGGGCGTTATTATTGCCGAGGATCTTGCCGCGGCTGAGAGCGCAGTAAAAACCATTATGGAGGATAAAATCTTCGGTGCTTCCGGCAACCGCGTTGTGGTTGAGGAGTTTCTTACAGGTCCCGAAGTGTCCGTGCTTGCTTTCTGTGATGGAAGAACAGTTGTCCCCATGGTTTCCGCGCAGGACCATAAGCGTGCATTTGACCATGATATGGGCCCCAACACAGGAGGAATGGGTACATTCTCTCCCAGCAGAGTTTACACCGCGGATATTGCCGATGTGTGCATGAAAACCATTTTCAAGCCTACGGTGGAAGCGATGGCGAAAGAGGGACGACCTTTTAAAGGCGTACTTTATTTCGGACTTATGCTTACCGCAAAAGGTCCTATGGTAATAGAATATAACGCACGCTTCGGCGATCCCGAAACACAGGTTGTTCTGCCTCGACTTAAAACAGATTTTATTGATATCATTAATGCTGTTATAGATGAAAAACTTGACGAAATTAATATAGAGTGGGAGAATAACGCGGCGGTTTGCGTTGTTGCGGCTTCCGGTGGATATCCCGGCTCTTATAAAACCGGATATGAGATAAGCGGTCTTAAGGAATGCGAGGATTTCGGTGCTACGGTTTATCACGCGGGTACAAAAGTTGCTGACGGTAAAATCGTAACAGGCGGCGGACGTGTTCTCGGAATAACCTCTACCGCACCTACACTTGACCTTGCAATTGAAAAATCTTACGAAGCAATTAAAAAAGTTTCGTTCACTGATATGTTCTACCGCAAGGATATTGGTATAAAGTGAAGCTCAGGTATTTTTTAACGTTACTGTCGGTAGTGATTGTGTTTTCTTTGATTGCTTATGCCAATACCGACAGCTTGAAGAAAGACTTTTTCGACGCTCAGTCATTTCTGGATGCAGATGTCGTCAAAATTTTTGACGGCATCTGCGAAAAAGGTAAAATAACAGAGTTTTTTGTCGAAGATAAAACTGATTCTTCAGACATACGCTACTATGTTTACAGTGACGGCGAAAAACATTTTATTGAAAGCCCGGACAACTTCGGCTATACGATATTAACAGATGGAAGCGATGATGAAATTCTTGCTCCATTTGATGTTATAAGCTTTTTTTTCAATAGTTCAATTCGGCATACCAAGTACTCTCGTGTTTTTGAGTTTTATGAATCGGTAATCAGAAATTCGGTAACCGAGGATGATTTCAGAAAACAGAGTACGTACGTGAAGATAGGATCATTGCGAAAAAAGTGTGATACTGTAACGCTGAATGTAAAAGGCTCCGCAGTTATTAGCGGTATAAAGAAGTTTTTGGGCTCTGATGATTTCGTTTCGCTTGTTAATGACGTGTATGATTGCAAATATACCTCTGATGATATGTTGCGTTATGCCGATGTGCTTATTCCGTACGAGGAGGCTGCACTGATTCATAAAAGAAGCATAGTAGGCGGGAAAATCATTTCGGAGAATATTGTTTTTGACACAGGCAGTAATGTTTATACCGTTAAAGTTGCCAACGATTATTCCGAACACCCGTCTATTACCATGACGTTTTCCGATTCCGGACGCACTGTTTGTATTGAATTGGAATATAAAAAAACGTATGGTGCAGAGGAACTGACCATAAACACCAAAGACGAATTAATAAAGCTTGTAAAAACTGCGGATTCATTGCAGTATTGCAGTGAAGCTCAGGAAACGACAAAAATTATATCGGTTCGTCCATACGGCGATTATATACCCGAGAATGATGTTTTTGGTATGAATATTTTGCGGGATAAGCGTTTGATTTTTACCAAATTGTCAAGGTGGCTCAGGGGCAATGCCGATGCCGCTTTGCTTTTCAGAACATACGAAGCAGATATTAACCCTTTGGATATTAAAACAGAGGATTTAAAAATAATTTTTGATGAGTAAAGGGAGATTAAGCATATGCAGGGATTTTCTAACAACTCGCTTGGCAATAAACTTGTTATTATGGGTACTGCAGGCACAGAAAATATGCTCAAGCAAATAGAGGGTTATATAAGAGAGTGGCGTTGCACACCGGATGAAAACTTTATAGTTCAGACTTCTTGCCCCAGATTCAGCTCCGGCGAAGGTAAGGGACTTATAAAAGAATCCGTTCGTGATAAAGATGTTTATATTCTTTGCGACTGTTTCAATTATGGTGTTGAGTACAAAATGTACGGCAGAAATGTTCCTATGAGTCCCGACGACCATTTTCAGGACCTTAAACGTATAATTTCGGCAATCGGCGGTAAAGCATCCCGTATTTCCGTAATCATGCCCATGCTTTATGAAGGTCGTCAGCACCGTGTCAGCGGACGTGAGTCGCTGGACTGTGCGATGGCACTCAAAGAACTTGAGGATATGGGCGTTGAAAACATTGTTACTTTCGATGCACACGATGACAGAATAAAAAACGCTGTCCCGTTTATAGGCTTTGATAACCTTATGCCTACATATCAGAATCTTAAGGCGTTTGTTCACGATTACGACGATGTCGATCTCTCTAACCTTATAGTTGTTTCTCCTGACGAAGGAGCACTCAACCGTGGAATGTATTATGCATATGTTATGGGTATAAAGCTCAGTATGTTCTATAAGAGACGTGACTATTCGGTAGTTGAAAACGGCAGAAACCCCATAGTTGCCCATGAATATTTGGGTGATGATGTTAACGGCAAGGACATTATAGTTGTAGATGATATACTTTCCACAGGTGACTCCTTCCTTCACATTATCGATAAGCTTAAGGGTATGGGAGCAAAGCGTATTTTTGGCTTCTTCTCGTTTGGTCTTTTCACCAACGGTCTTGAAATTTTCGACCAATACTATGAAAAGAACCTTTTTGACCGTATTTACACCACAAACTCTGTTTATGTAACGGACGAACTTAAGTCTAAAAAGTGGTTTACTGAGGTTAACGTGCTTAAATATGTTGCTTATTACATTGAAGCGCTTAATAAACATAATTCTGTAAGCAAGCTGCTTGATTCCAGCGAAAGAATCAATGCACTGCTGGCCGAACTCAAGGCTCGAAATACCAGTGTTAATGTCAACCAAATGTCTATTGAGAATAATTAAACACGATAAATATAAATAATAATACCGGGTTGAACCAACCCGGTATTATTTATTTATTGAAAAACTCTTTGATATTTTCGGCATCCTTTGCGGTAATACCTTTTACTTCGCAAAGTTCATCCTTACTTGCCTGCGAAACGGCTTTGATGCTCTTGAAATGCGACATAAGTCTTTTTGCTTTTACTTCGCCTATACCGTCAATCCTCTCCAGCTTGGAGGACGTCATATGCTTGGCGCGTCTGCTGTCCATTTTGCTGAATGAAAAACGATGAACCTCCTCTTGAATTTTATAAATGAAATTGAAAATAGGGATGTTTTTTGCAATACTGATTTCGTAATTATCGTCTGTAAGACTTCTGGTTTTATGAAAACTGTCCTTCACCATACCGAACACGGGGATTTCAACCCCCAGCGAATTAAACAGCCGGCGGATAACCGATACGTGTCCCTTTCCGCCGTCAAGCAGGATAAGATCCGGCAGAGGAGGGAAGTTTTCATCATCGGCATGCGAAATCCTTCTCTTTAAAGCTTCTGCCATTGCCCCGTAGTCATCCTGAGAATCGCTTCGTATGTTAAAGGAGCGGTAGTCACGCCTCCTGAAGCTTGCGTTTTCTATTACTACCATTCCGCATGTAATGTGCGCATCACCCGTGTTTGAAATGTCGTATGCTTCGATTCTTTCGGGTATAACCTCAAGCTGAAGTATATCGGCAAGCTCAATGAGCAGTGTGTCGCTTTTTTGGTTGACTTCGCGTGAATGAAGAGCTATGCTTTTGGCATTTTCGCACGCCATGTCGTTTAACTTTTTCATTTCACCGCGCTCGGGAAAAACGAACTTTACATTATATCCGCTTTGCAAAGTGAGATATTGTTTTTCCGGTTCGCAATCCCATTTCAGTGAATTGGATATAATTATCTGACGTGGTACGTATTCACGTTTTTTGTAAAACTCAATGAGAAACGCGGAAAAAGATGATGGATCCGGAATTTCGTCAGCCCCGAAAATAAAACTGTCCATATCCGCGAGTTTTCCACCACGTATAAATAGCACAGCTATGCAGGCTGAAACTTCATCGGTGTAAATTCCGAATACATCCTGATCGGTTTCAGGAGAGGCAATTATTTTTTGATTCTGGCTTAGTTTTTCAAGAGCGATATACATATCTCTCAGCTTGGCGGCACGTTCAAAGTTGAGTTCGTCCGAAGCCTTAAGCATCTCTTGCTTAATATTATCTGATGCTTGCCTGATATCACCTTTTAAGAACAAGATAATTTTATCGAAAATCTCCCTGTATTCTTCCAAAGTTATTTTACCTGTACAAGGCCCCACGCATCTGTCAATGTGATAATTCAGGCAAGGTCTGCCTTTACATATGTCCTGTGGGAATTTTTTATTGCAGGTGGCAGTTTTAAATGTCTTTTGTATTGTCTCAATTAGATTATAAACGGTGGAAGAAGAGGAATACGGGCCAAAATACTTCGCCGTATCGTGCTTTTGCGAGCTTCTGCTTCTTACAACACTGAGCTTCGGATAACCCTCCGTTTCCACTTTGAGATAAGGGTAACGCCTGTCATCCTTGAGTTTTATGTTGTATCGCGGCTTATATTTCTTAATAAACTCGTTTTCCAATACCAGAGCTTCGTTTTCCGTGTCGGTGAATAAACACTCAAAATCGTCTGCCGACATAACCATCTTGCGGGTTTTGACAGGATGGTTCTCTATTTGTGTAAAATACTGTGAAACTCTGTTTTGAAGAGTCTTTGATTTTCCGACGTAAATTACTTTGCCGTTTTTGTCCTTAATAAGATACACGCCGGGTTTTTTTGGAAGTAATCGAGCTTTTTCGTATAGCTTTTCTGTTTTCACAAAATACTCCTTGGTTTTAGTAACATTATTATAACAAAAAAACATCGACATGTCAATTATACTTTTAATTTTTGTATATACTATTGACAAATGTCAAAAAATGTAGTATAATACACAGGTCAGTTGAAACGAACAGGAAACGGCTTGTTCCGGCCGAAGGAGTAACACTCTCAGGCTTCACTTTGTGAAAAAGACTGTTCGCGGATGACACTCTGGAGAAGCCCGCTTTTTGCGGGTGCCGAAGGTGCAAGAGCTTTTTTGCTCAATCTCTCAGGCAAAAGGACAGAGAAATATGCTTTATTCAGGTGTATTTTGCCTTTTACTAAGGGAACTTGTCTTTCGGCGAGTTCTCTTTTATTATTTTTGAAAAGGGGTTTTAAACCATGAATCAGTTTTTTGAAGTGTTGGAAAAATACAATGGTGAAATTAATACCTTTGTATGGACAACACTCGGTCTCGTGCTTTTACTGTTCACAGGAGTGCTGACCACAATAATCACCAAATTTTTCCAGGTATCCCACCTTGCGCACTGGTGGAATAACACCATAGGAAGTCTTTTCAAGAAAGACGTTATCAGTCATTCCAAGGACAAAAAATCCATCTCTCCCTTCCAGGCTCTTTGCACTGCCCTCGCTGCAACTATCGGTGTAGGTAATATTGCCGGTGTTGCCGCCGCTATCTGCATAGGCGGTCCCGGTGCTGTTTTCTGGATGTGGGTTGCAGCATTCTTCGGTATGATGACCAACTATTCCGAAAATGTTTTGGGTATTTATTACCGCCGCCGCAATAAGGATGGCGAATGGTCCGGCGGTGCTATGTACTATCTGCAGGATGGTCTTGGTTCCAAAAAGGGTTGCAAACACATAGGTAAAATTCTTGCAGTTTTGTTTTCAATTTTTACGTTGCTTGCTTCCTTCGGTATCGGAGCAATGGGTCAGATAAACAAAATTGTTGTTAATATAGAATCTGCGTTCAGAATAGATGCACTGGCTGATATACAGCTTTATGACGGTGTAAGTGTATATTCTGTTGTTATTGGCGTTGTGCTTGTTGTAATTGCCGCTCTTATAGTTCTCGGCGGCTTGCAGAGAATTGCTTCCTTTGCAGAAAAGATAGTTCCCTTTATGGTTGTACTGTTCGTTGCCGGAAGTATAGTTATTATCGGTGTTAACTACAATATGATTATTCCCGCGCTCAAGGCTATTTTCGTTACCGCATTCAGCCCCGTTGCAGTTGCCGGTGGTGTGACAGGTTCTATAATTAAAACCGTTATGGTTCAGGGCTTTAAGAGAGGCGTATTTTCCAACGAGGCAGGTCTCGGTTCTTCTGTAATGGTTCACTCCAACTCCAACATCAAGGAACCCGTTAAGCAGGGTATGTGGGGCATATTTGAAGTGTTCGCAGATACAATGGTGGTTTGTACAATGACAGCGCTTGTTGTGCTTACCTCCGGTGTTTATGCAGATCTTTATGCGCCTATCGGTACATATACCAATGATGCTACAATGGTTGCGGAAGCATTTAACTCCGTTTTCTCTTGGGGTAATATAGGCGGAAAGTTTATTGCAATTGCGATTCTTTTGTTTGCATTTACCACTGTTCTCGGTTGGGACCATTACGGTACCAAGGCATGGGAATATTTGTTTGGTACCAAAACAACAAAGGTTTATAAGGTTATTCACCTTGTAATGATAATGTTTGGTGCTCTTCTTACTTCGTCTCTTGCATGGGATATTTCCGACACCTTCAACGGTCTTATGATGATCCCCAACCTTATTGGTGTAATTGTGCTCTCTGGTCTTGTATGTAAGATTACCAAGAACTACGTAGATCGTGTTTTGAAGCATAAGGATGTAAAGCCTATGTACTCTGTATTTGCAGATGTACAGGAAGCTCAGGAAAAAGCAATATCCGATGAAGAAGATAAGTAATTGATTTGTGGGGATGTTACTATGTTTTCAAGTGAAAAAAATGTAAAAATCTCCGAGTGGGAAGGCTTTAAAAGATACGATTTTGATATTTTTGGTACCACCGCAACAATAGCGGAACCCAAAGAACCGACCGTGGATAAGAAATGGATATTCCGAGCCGAATTTTTCGGTTCGTTCCCTCAGGCGGATATACGAATGTGTGAGCTCGGATATTATGTTGTGTATCTTGATAAATCCAACATGTATGGACATGACAGCGCTGTTGATGAAATGCACAGATTTAAAAATTATCTTTGCGAAAAATATGGATTTTTCCATAAGACAGTTATGTTCGGGTTCAGCCGCGGTGCTATGTACACCATGAATTACACTGCAAAATATCCTCAGGATATATCTGCTGTATATTTGGATGCGCCTGTGATGAATTCTTTGAGTTGGCCCGCAGGCAAGGGCAAGGCAAAGTGCTATGAACAGCAATGGAAGGAGTACCTCGAAATTTACGGACTCACCGACGGCGAAGCGTTCAGTTACAGAAATCAGCCAATCGATAAGACGGATGCACTATTAAAGAATAAAATCCCCGTAATTCTGGTTGCAGGCTGCGCCGACACAGGTGTTCCGTATGACGAAAACGGACTGGTTTTTGCCAACATATACCGCAAAGGCGGAGGGACGATTGAGGTTTACGAAAAACCAAATTGCGATCATCACCCTCACAGTCTTGAAGATCCTACTCCTATTGCAAATTTCATATTACGTTATAATAAATAATAAAAATGCAAACCGCTATGCGGTTTGCATTTTTGTATTACTTAGTAATTTTTTTCTTTTCAAAACCTTTATCATTTTTGAAAAACTGATAAAAATTACACTTTATCATACCGTTATAAAGCTTTCTCACTTTGTCAGCACGTCTGCCGTAAAAGTATTCAAACTTTTCATGAGAAGTGATAACATATATCTGCCACCGTTCAAGCTTTGAAAAAGCTTTGCCCATTTGACGATATAATTCTTCTGCTCCGGCAATATCCGAAAGCCTTTCTCCGTAAGGCGGATTTGTAACGATGGTTCCGCGTCTTCCGCGCGTGTCAATATCTTTAAAGTCCATTTTGAAAAATTTTATTCGATTTGCCACACCTGCACGCTTTGCGTTTTCAGCTGCAATTTCCAGAGAATTTGTGTCAATATCAGAGCCGTAGATTTCAAAGTGGTCTTGCTTTATGTTGTCAATTGCTTCACCGCGTGCGCTCTGCCATGAAGAAGAGGGGAGAAACCCGAACGATTCAGCGGCAAACGAGCGGCGTATACCGGGGGCTGTGTTGGAGAGCATCAATGCACCCTCTATCGCGATTGTTCCGGAACCGCACATGGGGTCCCATAAAAGCACATCGTTGCGAAGTCTTGCTACATTGCACATAGAAGCTGCCAGTGTTTCACGTATGGGTGCTTCGTTGGCTTTGAGTCGGTAACCTCGTTTGTACAAACCTTCACCGGTAGTATCTATCATAAGATATGCCTTGTCATTGAGTATGAAAAACTCAATCTGGTATTTCGTTCGGCTTTCCACAAAATAAGACACGTTGTATTTCGTCTTTAAACGTTCTACAACGGCTTTTTTTACGATTTTTTGGCAATCCGGGATGCTGAACAGGGCTGACTTAATGCTATGCCCTTTAACAGGGAAAGCGTCGCGTTCGCCTATAAAATCTTCCCATGGTAATGCTTTGGTGCCGTCAAAAAGCTCTGTAAAAGTTGAAGCACGAAATTCACCCATGAGAATAAAGAGACGTTCGGCATATCTGAAGTTGATATTGCAACGCGCAATAGCATTTTCGTCGCCCTCAAATATAACACGCCCGTCAATGGTTTCGAGACGCTTGTATCCTAAAGCGTCTATTTGTTCGCCTACAAATCGTTCAAGACCGAAGAGGCAGGTTGCTACAAATTTCATAAGTTATCCTCACATTTGGTTGTATGTCTGAAAATCGAGTATATCTTTATTCTGTGGGTGTGATTTGCAATTCATTTTGCAGTACGGATAGCCAAAGGGAACTTTCAGTTGCAAAGTCATGGTAGGCGATAAGCGCCTGTGCACAACAAAGTAAGTCTGTTCTTCCGTACTTGTCATAGGAATATGAGCCGTCCGGCAGGCGGAAAGTTGCCAAAGCAAGTGAAATGTCACCTATGTCCTCGTCTTGGTTTGTAAAACCAAGCGCCAACAATGCTGAGAGAGCAGTTGCAGTGGAACTGCTGTTGGCGGTGCCGGAGTAGGAATAGGTGTCATCCTTATTTTTGGCGCGGCGCAGAAAGCCCGATGAAGATGAAATAGCTTCAGAAAAACCGTCTTTGTCTCGTAAATACACAAGAAGCGGAACAATTGCTGAGGTTGTATCTGTGTCTCCTGTATCCGAGTGAGCGGAAAATCCGCCGTCTTCTTTTTGAAAAGTCAGTATGTGGCGTGCATAGCTTTCAATAGCATCTTCGCTGTATTCAATTCCCGCAAGCTTGAAAGCGTATAATCCAAATATGCGTTCAAAAATGGGGAGCTTATATCCGTTTTTATCGTCCTCGGCTGTAAGTTCTGTCAGTGCTTCTTTAAGATATTCCAAATTATAAGGACTGATGTCATATCCGCTGATTTCCAGCATTTTAAGACCGATTATTTTTTCACTGATACCGGCAAAATCATTGTGGGAAACATCAGCATCCAAAAATGGCCGAATATTGTACTCAGTCATGTTTTCACCCACATAACACAGTGCCGTTACGTCCCAAAATGATGAAATTTCCTGCTTGGAATAGTAAGATGTTATATATTCAGTCTCCTTGGCAAAATTTGCAGTACAGGAGAATAACACAGGAATTAAAAATATAAATATTGATAAAGCGATTTTTTTCATAGTTTTATAAAATTCGGGCGACTTATGTCGCCCGAATCACCATTATTAGTTAAAGAATTTACGTTCGTATCTGATATTTTTGGAAACAACTTCCTGAGTGTCTTCCGCAATAACCAGCTCTTCGTTGGTAGGAACAACGATAATCTTAACGCGGCTGTCATCAGCAGAAATGAACTCGTTGGTAGGCATGTGGTGAGTAACTTCGTTTTTCTTTGCATCAATCTTAATACCAAAGAATTCCAGGTTTTCCATAGCCCACTGACGAACAATAGGAGTGTTTTCACCTACACCTGCGGTAAATACGATAGCATCCAGACCGTTCATGGCTGCGGTGTAGGAACCGATGTACTTTTTGATTCCGTAAGCAAGAATCTTGCACGCAAGCTCGGCCTTGGGATTCTTCTCTTCCAGTGCTTTCTCGATATCACGAAGGTCGCTGGATACTTCGGATACACCCAGAATACCGCACTGCTTGTTCATGAAGTCGGACATTTCCTTGGGTGAATAGCCTTCCTTTTCCATGATGAAGGTTACGATTGCAGGGTCCATGCTGCCGCAGCGAGTACCCATCTCAATTCCTTCAAGGGGAGTGAAGCCCATGGAAGTATCTATAACCTTGCCGTTCTTGATAGCCGAAATAGAGGAACCGTTTCCTAAGTGGCAGGTGATTATTTTGCTGTTATCGGGGTCGAGACCCAGAAAATCAATGGCAAGCTTGGAAACATAGCGGTGGCTGGTACCGTGGAAGCCGTATCTTCTGATCTGGTACTTCTTGTAAAGCTCGTAAGGAATGGGATAGAAGTATGCTTCCTCGGGCATGGTCTGATGGAATGCGGTATCAAATACCAGAACTTGAGGAGTGTCGGGCATAGCTTCCTTGCAGCCTGCGATACCCATAAGGTGGGGCTTGGTATGCAGGGGAGCCAAGTCGATGCACTTTTCAAGATCTTCTATAACGGTATCATCAACGAGAACAGACTTGGAGAAGTAAGGACCGCCCTGTACGACTCTGTGACCGATAGCGGAAATCTCTGCAACAGAAGAGATAACACCCTGCTCCTTGTCGATAAGCATTCTCATTACCTGACGTGTAGCCTCGGAATGGTTTTTCATTTCAACCATTTCAATGTACTTGTCCTGGCCGATTTTGGTATGAACGAGCTTGCCGTCGATACCGATTCTTTCGCAATTACCCTTTGCGAGAACAGATTTGGTTTCCATGTCGAAAAGCTGATACTTAAGTGAAGAGCTTCCGGCATTGACAACTAAAATTTTCATTTTAGGTCCTCCGTATATTGATTTATTTATATTTTTGATGTAAAATACATATACTGGTATATTATACATCACCGGTTGAATTTTTTCAATAACTTTAAAATATTATTAATAAAAAATTTAAAGGAACGTTTTATATGTCGGTATATTCAATTATCTGCGAATACAATCCTTTTCATAACGGGCATAAATATCAGATAGATTCTCTCAAGCCGAACACTGTTGTGTGTCTTATGAGCTCTAACGTGGTTCAGAGGGGGAGTTTTGCTGTTTGTGATAAGTACAGCCGAGCACGTGCCGCTGTTGAATGCGGAGCTGATCTGGTGCTTGAAATTCCGTTTCCGTATTCGGCAATGTCGGCAGAGTATTACGCAACTGCGGGCATAGAAATTCTGACTGCTCTTGGATTTGCCGAATATCTTTCTTTCGGGAGTGAATGCGGACAAACAGAATCCCTGGAACATATTGCTGAATATCTGGTGAGTCAAAAATATGAAGAGGATTTTAAGAGCATAATCACCTGTAAGCCTCAGCTTTCGTATGCGTCGGCACGTGAATTGGCGATTTTACAGACACTTGGTGAGGAATATGCACAAATTATAAAACAACCGAATAATATTCTCGGCGTTGAGTATATAAAAGCAATTAAGAAGAAAAATTCCCATATTATACCTGTGACACTCATGCGTCATTGCGCAGATTATCATGATGATATGCCCACCGGTAATTTTGCTTCGGCTGGTAACATACGCAAGCTTATTGCTTCAAAGGCGGATATAAAAAGCCTGGTACCGCCTCAAGCATATGACATGTACACCTCTCTTGCAGAACAGAAAAAAATGCCGTCTGATATGAAAAATATTGAAAACGGAATACTTGCCTTTTTGCGCATGACACCTGCGGAAAAGCTGAAAGATTATTACGACTGCGCTCCCGTTGCGGATATAATTAAAAAGGCGGCTGCGGATTCCGTAACACTTGAGGAACTCTACGATAAATGCTCCACGAAGAGTTATACCCGTTCCCGTATTCGTCGTTGTATTACCTGTGCGTATCTGGGTGTGGAAAAGAGTTATGCTTATGAATCGCCGGCCTATACTTCGGTACTGGCCCTTAATTCAAGAGGAGCCGAGCTTTTGGCAATTGCACGCAAAAACAGCGGTATCGCAGTTATCACAAAGCCGGCGCACATAAAAAAATACGTCGGTACAGAGGTGTACCGACAGTATATGGCAGGGGTTACGGCAGATGATGTGTTTGCACTCACATTGCCCGAGCCGGAAAGGGCCGGGTGGGGATTAAGACGCGGACCTGTTGTTTCTCAGCTTTAGTTCCTTGTAAATGCACCACACCGTTATGGTAACAATTACGATAATGCCACCGATGAAAGCAAATATTCCGGGCATTTCACCGTAAAATATTGCGACCCACACGGGGTTAAGGAGCGGTTCCACGGCAGAAAGCAGTGAAAGGGTCAATGGGGGACAGTGCTCTGTTGCCAAAGCCATGAGAAGGTATGGGATTCCTAACTGAACAATACCCAGTATCAGTATGCACATTGCGAAATTTGTGTTAATTGTATTTTCAGTGAAGAAGATAAAAGGAATACCGATAATTGCCGTGAGAAGATGCCCGAACAGCATACCGCTCATTCTATCCGAGGCGGAGTTCTGTTTGACGGCAATAAACATTCCCGCCATCGTAAATCCTGAAAACAGACCGATTAAATTTCCCAGCATCTGACCGCCGTTCAGCTGGTCTAAAAAGAAAAGAGAAATACCGCCAAGGGTGAATATAACGGTGATTATATCGCAAAGTGCATACTTTTGCCTGAAAAAAACAGCGGAAAGAATTATAATAAAAATAGGTGCAGTAAATTGCAGAACTATTGCGTTGGCGGCGGTGGTAAGTCTGTTTGCCCACACAAATGCAAAGAAAGTCACTGCCAGAAAAACAGCACTTATAAGTACGTCTTTGTTAAATACAATCTTAATCCTTTTTTTCTTTATGTAAACTAAAAACACCAGTGAAGCTATGAGACTTCTGAAGCCTGCAATGACCATGCCGTTTGCATCCAGCAGCTTTATAAATATACCTGCAATGCTCCATAAAGCGGCGCAGGTCAGCATTTGAAGTGAAGCAATGTTTCTTTTTCTTGCGGTACTTTCCATTTCGTACTCCTGTTTGATATTTCTGCTGAATTATAGCATATGCTGAGAAAAAAGTCAATACCGCTTACCGGGCAGAAGCGAAAAGGATAAATGTAAACAAAATATGAATTTTGCATCAAACCACTTGACAAATTGGTTTTACAGGTCTATAATTAGCCCAATATTTAAAACGCTATGACAGGGACGGTTGTTTTCCACGGTTTGCAGAGAGTCTGCGGTTGGTGCGAGCAGATAACACGGGTTGGCAGCATATCACCCTACCAGCGGAGCTGTTGAATAATCAGACAGCTACGGTCGCCACGTTAAGGCTGCGAAATTGTTTGATTTCCAAGAATCGCACAAGAGGGCAAGCTTAATTGCCAATTCGGGTGGTACCGCGGATAATTTATCCGTCCCAAATTTTAATTTGGGACGGATTTTTGTTTTCAGACAATAATCGCGTGAATATAACTTTATACTTTTTATTTCACGGAGGTAACAAAATGGACAACAAACTCAAAGAAATCGCAGGAAGAGTGAGAGAATTAAGACTCATTTCCGAAAAGACCTGTGAAGAAATGGCGCAAATCGTTGGTGTTTCTCTTGACGAATACGAAAAGTGCGAAAACGGCGAAAGTGATTTTTCTTTTACTTTTCTTCATAAATGCGCACTTGCATTGGGCGTAGACATTACCGACCTTGTGACAGGTGATGCGGCTAAGCTTTCACGTTTCACCATTGTCAGACACGGTGACGGAATGCCCATTCACCGCAGAAACGGCTTTTCCTATAACCACCTTGCAGGTAACTTTAAAAGTAAGTACTCCACACCCTTTGTTGTAACCGCTCCTTACTTTGAAACCGAGCAGAATTCACCTATTTCACTGTCAACTCATAATGGTGAGGAATTTGATTACGTGCTTGAGGGTCAGCTCAAGGTCAATATCGGCGGTCACGAAACCGTTCTTGAAGCGGGCGACTCCATGTATTATGACAGTATGACCCCTCACGGTATGATTGCAACAGGCGGAAAGGAATGTAAATTCATAGCACTTGTTATGGATCCGGGCGGAAATGTTCAGGAATATTCCGAGCCTGTCAAACTGGAGAAAAAGGAATTCAAAAAATCCGACGACACCAATAAAGCAAAGCCGGTTTATGCTGATTTTGTTGACCTTGTTGAAGACGAACAAGGACATCTGAAAGAGATTTCATTCAAAAACTGTGAGCACTTCAATTTTGCTTATGACGTTGTTGATAAGGTTGCACAGAGGACCCCCGATAAGCTTGCAATGCTGCATGTCGACCGCGAGCATAACGAAAGAAGATTTACTTTTGGCGATATTTCCCGCCTTTCCAATAAAGCGGCGAATTATCTTACTTCGCTTGGTATCAAAAAAGGCGATAAGGTAATGCTTGTTCTTAAACGCCATTATCAGTTCTGGATAAGTATCGTAGCCCTTCATAAGATAGGTGCCATCGTCATCCCGGCTACCAATCTTCTGATGAAGAAAGACTTTGTGTACAGATTTGATCTTGCCGAATGTAATGCAATACTTTGTACATCCCACGGCAATGTGGCTGAGGAAGCGGACCTTGCAATCGCCGAATGCCCCGGCGTAAAGGTCAAGGTCATGTGCAATGGAGTACGCGGCGACTGGCATGATTTCGACAGTGAATTCGAAGCATTTCCCGATACATTTGAGCGCCCCGAGCTCAGAGGCGATGACAGCATGCTGATGTTCTTCTCCTCGGGAACAACCGGATATCCCAAAATAGTTGTTCACACCTTCACATATGCACTTGGTCATCTCATCACCGCAAAATACTGGCATAATGTCAACCCCAATGGTCTGCATTTCACAATTTCCGACACGGGCTGGGGCAAAGCATTGTGGGGTAAGCTTTACGGTCAATGGCTGTGCGAGGCTCCGGTGTTTACCTATGACTTTGATAAATTTGCGGCAGAGGATATTCTTCCCATGTTTGCCAAGTATCATATCACTACCTTCTGCGCACCGCCTACTATGTACCGCTTCTTTATAAAAGAAGACCTCAAGAAATACGATCTTTCCTCACTTGAATATGCAAATGTCGCAGGCGAAGCGCTTAACCCCGAGGTGTTTCAGCAGTTCTATAACGCAACAGGCCTTAAACTTATGGAGGGCTTTGGTCAGACAGAAACCACACTTTCGGTTGCAAACCTTGTTGGTATGACTCCCAAGCCGGGTTCCATGGGTAAACCCTCACCTCTGTATGATGTGGACATAGTTCTTCCCGACGGCAAAAGCGCCGCAGTGGGTGAAGTGGGTGAGATAGTTGTACGCACCAACAAGAGAGTACCTTTCGGTCTGTTTAGTTGTTACTATCGCGACGCGGAACGCACCAAGGAGGCTTATCACGATAATGTTTACCATACAGGCGATACCGCTTGGCGTGATGAGGATGGTTACTACTGGTATGTGGGACGTGTTGATGACCTTATCAAATCGTCGGGCTACCGCATCGGACCGTTTGAAATCGAAAGCGTTCTCATGGAGCTTCCCTATGTGCTTGAATGTGCCGTTACAGGTGTTCCGGATGAAATACGCGGACAGGTAGTAAAGGCAACGATAGTTCTTACCAAAGGAACTGTTGGAACAGACGAGCTGAAAAAGGAAATCCAGCAATATGTCAAGACTCACACTGCACCTTACAAATATCCCAGAATAGTAGAATTTGTTGATGAGCTCCCCAAGACCATCAGCGGTAAAATCAGACGTGTTGATTTGAGAAAATAATATTTATAAAAACTGCTTTGCATAAATGCAAGGCAGTTTTTTGTTGTCAGTTGACACCTAAAATGCATATACTTTGAATAACCACAAAATACGAGAGGATGAAGTATATGCAAACAGGCAAGCTTATAATTGAAGTACGTGCCGCAAGAGAAGCACTTCCTATTGAAGAAGCACTTGTGAGAATAAAGTCTCCGTCAGGCCCCGTCATTTACGAAGCCACCCTTACGGCATCGGATTCGGGTATGAGCAGATCTATCGACCTTTTAACCCCTGATATTGTAAATTCGGAAATACCGGACAATCCGGAATCTCCTTATGCTACTTACCATGTTGAGGTGTTTGCACCAAATTTTCGTGATACTTTTGTAAACGGTGTGCAGGTGTTTCCTATGCGTGAATCAATTCTTAATGTTGAAATGCTGGCACTTCCGCTTTCACTGCCGTCGGGTACGGGACCGAATTATATTGAAATAGAGCCTCCTGCACTGCGACGTCCTCCGGAAGAGGCAGAAGGTGAACTTCCCGAAGCAGGCCCTCGCCCTGAGGTGTTTGAAGAACCGTTTATACCCGAATATATAACCGTTCATTTGGGAAGACCTTCAAATACGGCGGCTAAGAATGTAACTGTACGTTTTCCTGATTACATAAAAAATGTCTGTTGCAGTGAGATATATCCAACCTGGCCGGAGGAAGCACTTAAGGCAAATATCTACGCGCAGATATCTCTTGCATTGAACAGAGTGTTTACCGAATGGTACCGTAGCCGAGGTTATGAATATGATATTACCAATTCCACAGCATACGACCAGTATTTTGTGCCCGGCAGAAATATATACGATAACATAAATAACCTTGTGAATGATATTTTTAATATATATCTGAGAAAGCCGGGAAGAGTGGAGCCGTTTTATGCGGAGTACTGCAACGGCACCACTGCTACCTGTCCCGGTATGTCTCAGTGGGGATCGTATGAATTGGCACAGGGCGGTGCCAGTGCACGACAGATTCTGACAAATTATTACGGCGAGCTTGAGTTTGTTGAAACAAATGATATACGAGGAACAGAGGAATCATATCCGGGAACACCGCTTCGCGAAGGCTCCACGGGTGATGCGGTCAGAACACTTCAATTACAGCTTGTGAGAATAGCAATCAACTATCCTTCGATACCTCTCATAACAGCCGACGGAGTTTTCGGACCGGATACTACTCAGGCTGTAAGAAAATTTCAGCAGATATTCAATCTCACTCCTGACGGCATAGTAGGCAAGGGAACCTGGTATCAGATTTCCCGTATATATGTAGGTGTTAAAAAACTTGCTGAGTTAACCAGTGAAGGTGAGCGCGAAGATTACGGTATACAGCAATACCCCGGCACACCTCTCAGACGTGGCTCTCAGGGTATAGAGGTTGTGGAATTGCAGTACTACCTCAGCATTATAGGAGAGTACAACGAAAATATATCTCAGGTTTCGATAGATGGCAGATACGGTGCAACAACTGAGCAGGCTGTTCGGAATTTCCAGAAGGAATATGTTCTTCCGGTTGATGGAGTAGTGGGAAGAGTAACGTGGGATAAGATTATCGACATCTTTGGCGGAATAAAAGAAAACGTAAATGTTCCCGGCACAGGACTGGGATATCGCGTTTATCCCGGCAATCCCGTATCATACGGAGATGCAGGAACTAATGTGAGATATATCCAGCAGCTGCTTAACGGCATTTCAGGTACTTATAACCAGATACCAAGCGTAACCGTGGACGGAGAATTTGGTGCAGCAACTCAAAGAGCGGTAATAAGATTCCAACAGCTTTTCGGACTTGCTGCAGACGGAGTGGTCGGCAGAAATACATGGAATCAGCTTAATACCGTATATCGGCAGAGCAGCGGTGACACATCCATCACAGTTCGTCCTTTTCCCGGCACAGTTTTGCAGCTTGGCTCCAGAGGTCCCGATGTTTTGTATGTTCAGCGCATAATCAACGCCATAAGAAGCCGTTATCCTCAGTTGCCTTTTCTTACAGAGGATGGCGTATACGGTACAGGAACACAGGAAGCTGTAAGGATTTTCCAGAATCTGTCCGGAATAAGTGCTGACGGCATTGTGGGACGTGTTACGTGGAATGCACTTAATAATGCATATAACAACACTTCTTCAAGCTGTATACCGACAAGAAACTATCCCGGTACGGCTTTAAGGATTGGCTCCGGCGGAAGCAATGTGCTCTATATCCAACAGCTTTTGAATACCATCAGAAATTCCTATACCGATATTCCGTCACTTTCCGAGGATGGGATCTTCGGAAGCGTAACCCAATCTGCCGTGCGTACATTCCAGCGCATATTCGGATTGGATGCCGACGGTATTGTGGGACGGATTACATGGAACAGAATTAATGATGTTTATTCGGGAGTATGCGGTAATACTGCACTCGCGTCAGAAGGGAATGAATTTCCCGAGTTATCCTTTGAAGAACCGACATACGAGCCGGATAACATTATAGATAGCGGATTCAGCTACTATCCAAAAAATCCTGAGGCAAACGAGAATGTGGATGATTATATTACCTTCGATGTTCCGCAAGGCATTGAGTCGCCTGAAATATACTATAATTCTCCCTCCCAAAACTTCACCGATACCTTTGCATCGCTGAAATTGGGAAGCATGGATAACCGCATTATAGCATTGAAGCGACGCCTTAACGAAATGGGGTATATGCCGTCTGTTGGTATAAACACACCGGTTTTCGGCGTATCACTTAAGCAGGCGGTTGAAAAATTCCAGCAAAACAACGGACTTTATCCCAACGGAGCGGTGAATGAAGAGACCTGGAAGAAAATATTCAAACAGGGATTTTGAACGTAAACTATAATTAAATAACCAAATAATGAGGGCAGTGCTATATTAAGCATTGCCCTCTGTGTATTGAATAAATAATTAAATTGTATTTTTGATCCAAACTGTTGACAATGATTGAGTTTGATGCTATAATCTTTGTAAAATAAATTGTATGGAGGTCAAATATGAAGAGGATTTTTCTGTTCCTTTCATCCTGTATTCTGGCTGGGCTGGCGATTGTGTCCGTAAATGCCGCTCAGGATAAAATTTGGGATTTTACCACACAGCAGGGTATTTCCGAGTGGAGCGCAAACGCCTCTGTTGCGTATGAGATTACACCTGACGGAACTGTTTTTTCTGCCACGGAAAAAGATAACAACGATATGCAGCTGACGTACAGGAAAAGTCTTGGTTCTCTTGATTTGAGCGATTATGAGATTTTTGCCGTTGAATATTCTGACACAAATGGCGGAGGAAGCGACAGGAGAGCGCAGTTTTACCACTGGACGGAGGGAAGCAGCGGTAATCCGAGAATTGATATTCCGCTCAGCACGGGCGAACATATCTTTATGCTCAACATGAAGGATGATGCCCCTGCCAGCGCATGCTGGAAGGGAACAGTCGAAAGACTGCGTTTTGACCCTATACGCGGAGCGGGAAAGCGAAGCGTCACCATTAAATTTGTGGGACTTTTTTCCACTGAAGATGCGTATAATGAATATATGAAAGCCAAAAACCCGGAAGCTTTTACCCAACCGGGCTATGTCACTGAGCCGGGCACGGGGAATTATACTTTTGGTTATACCACAAGCAATGCATATGTTGATATAGATTATGTCAATGGATATGCTGTTATAACTTCTCTTAACGGTCCGGAGGATGGCGGCAACGGTGACTGTAATGTTACCGCTAAAGTGGATTTCAGCGCAGATAATTACCCTTGGATAAAGATGCGCATACGAAATCTTTCTGCTGCAAATGTGTTTGAGTTTCACTTTGCCACAGAAGCTACCGGAAAGAAAATAACAGCCGACAGCTGTACACATTTTCCCATTACTGCGTATGATACAGAGTTTAAAGAATATGTTTTCAACGTCAAGGATTACAATCTGAAATCCATGGCTGTTAATAATATAGAAAACACTGAATCCGTTTGGAAAGGTAAGGCAAATCTCCTTCGCTTTGACTGTATGTGGCTGGCTGAGCCGTCGGGTCAGATGCCGACCGGCAGTCAGATGTACATTGACTACATCGCTTTTCTGCCTACCAAAGAAGCGGCAGAAGAATATCAGCCTAAACTCAGTGAAGCTGTGACCGTTAATTCCGGCAAACCCTGCGAAACGATTCTGCTGAAGAATCTGAAGGATGCGGAAAAGTGGAATTTAGGTCAACTTGATTTTTCCGCGGAGCTTGGCTTGGTGAAGCTTAAGCCGACCGGTTCGGACCCTACTATGAGCATCGGTCTCTCCAATCCTGTTGACACTGCAGAGTTTAAATATTTTGCAATGCATTACAATATAAAGTCAAACGTAAGAGTAGGCGGTCTTTTTTATACCACGGATAAAATTCCTTCGATAACAGATGCCTCGTACAGCGAATTTGCAATCAATAACCGCGGCGAGTGGTCAGATGTTATTGTAGACCTTTCAAAGTACCCAAAGCAAAACTGGAAGGGCACATGCTATAGCATACGACTTGATCCTATCAATGGAAATGATACCGATGCGGAAATAATGATAGAGCGCATGGGCTTTTTCAGAACTATTGAGGAAGCGCAGGAATTTCTTGCTAAATCACAAACCGTACCCGATTACTCTCTTGGAGCATCCTATAATGACACTCTCCAGAAGGTAATAATCGCTCCCGGTTCTTTGTATGAGGGTTATAAGAAGGAGGATTTCATGCTTTCTTCCACTATCCCTCAGGGCGAGGCACAGGGCGTGTCTCCGGTTGTGATGAGATTGGACGAAAATGGTAATAAAACCGTTGTTGCACTGGGATATACCAACTCCTACGGCTATACTACTTTTTCGGTGAACAGACCCGGTAACTACATTCTTGGTTACAATCATAAGGTTTATGACGATATTTCGGGTCACTGGGCTGAAAAGTATATTGACTTCGTGTCAGACAGAACCCTTTTTGGCGGCACTTCTCCCACTGAATTCAGTCCCGAAGCCGCCATGACCCGCGGTATGTTTATCACTGTGCTGGGACGCATGCATGGGGTGGATACCTCGAAGTATAACGGCAACACGGGTTATGGTGATGTAAATTCAGCAGAATACTATGCGCCTTATATTCAGTGGGCTAAGGAATACGGATTAATGGATGGACTTTCCGATGTTACCTTTGGTGCTGAGGACCCGATCTACCGCAAAACTATGGCACTTGTAATTTCCAACTACATAACAGCTTTCGGATATGAATTGCACACCGTCAATGATATACTGGAGTTTACGGACCTTACCGATTGCGATGTTAAAACTGTTCAGGCGATAAACAATGCCCAGACCGCCGGTATTATAAATGGTAAAGGCGAAGGAAGATTTGACCCGGAAGGTGTATCCACACGTGCAGAGGTTGCAACTGTTATGGAACGTACCATCAAGAGCGTGTTAGGTGTTAATATGGTCAGCACACAGTATGCTCCTGAGTTCTATCAGCGTAAGCGTATCCGACTTGGTGTTTGGGGCTTTGAGGGCTCTCAGGCAAATGAAAAGGGTATGAATCTTCTGAAAGATTTGGGTGTGGATCTTATCGTTAGCGGAACTGCGACCAACGGCTCAAATAAAAATTATGTTCTCAATTACGCTGATAAAAACGGTATAGAGGTATTTATCCAGAGCTCACCCGTTGTTCCTTCAAGTGCGGAGGGGTTTGATTACAGAAATTTTGTTGCGGAATATGCCGATCATCCGTCTTTCAGCGGCAACTATATAATTGACGAGCCGGGAACGGACAGCTATCCTGAGCTGGGTAAAATTTCAAACGATTACATGGCGGCTCTTCCCGGTAAAATTCCATTTACAAATCTTCTTCCCATGTACGCAAATGCGGCACAGCTCAAAATGGGTGCGGGCGCTGCGGCTATCGAATACTATGATTCAGACCCCGATTTGTACAGAAAGTACTGCCAGCAGTGGTTTGAATACTTTGACTGCAATTATATCTGTACCGACATTTATCCATTCAGCTGGAACGGTGTCGGCAGAGAAGCGATAAACAAGATAACATATAACGAATATGTGGAATCAATAAATCAGATAGCCACTGTTGCACGTGAGAATAATAAGGAATTCTGGTGCTGTATCCAGACTTTTGGCTGGAACGACAGCAAGCGTACACCAAATGAAGCGGAATATCGCTGGCAGTGTTATTCCATGCTTTCCTTTGGTTGTACGGGAATACTGCTTTGGAGATATATGAGTGGTGAAGCATCGCTCGTAAGAAGCAGTAACGGTGAGCCCACACAGGCGTATTATGATTGCAAGCCCGTTATGTGGGAAATGCGGGCTCTTTCAGATACATTTGTACAGTACAAAAATCTTGGAGCCTTCACTCATAACCCTCAGAATATGCCGTATCTTAAAATGTCAGGAGAATATGCGGAGTTTGATGTCATTGAATCCATCGATTGCACTCAACCGCTGCTGATAGGTTGCTTTGAAAAAGAGGATGCAAGCGGTGCCGCGGCATTTACTCTTGTAAATATGGCAGATTTTTCAACCTGCGAATCCGCCGTTGTTAACATAAAACTCGCGGACACAGTGAAGACAGTAACTTCATACTATCGCGGTAAACCTGTTGTTATAACTCCTGTTGAGGGCGTTTACACTTTTAGTCTTGAAAACGGTGACGGTGTGTTTGTAACCGTTGAATAACTGAAAATTTTATAAAATATCCACTGCATGTGATATGATATGCAGTGGATATTTTTTGCTTTCTTGTATCAAACTAATGTAAAAGGAGTGATTTGTACGGATAAAAAGGCTTATAAATCATACACAGACAAAAGAGCAAGAAAATCAAATTTGTTTAAGGACTGCGTATGGGCTTTTGCGGTAGGCGGTCTTATATGCTGTATCGGACAGGGAATAGGTGATTTGTATAAATATCTTGGCGCTGATGAAGAAAATGTGAAAACACTTATTCCGGTAACACTTGTTTTCATAGCTGTGATTCTTACGGGAACGGGTGTTTTTGATAAAATCGCAAAACATGCTGGTGCAGGAACACTTGTCCCTATTACCGGTTTTGCCAATGCTGTGGCTTCGCCGGCGATTGATAACAAAAGTGAGGGCTACGTTATGGGTGTGGGTGCAAAAATGTTTGTTGTTGCCGGCCCGGTCATTGTTTACGGAACAGTTACTTCGGTAATATGTGGGTTGATTGAGGTGATAGTAAAATGGATGTTATAAAATTTGAAAACAAGCCTCGGATAGTATCTGTTGCTGCTGTGGGAGGAAAGCACGAAAAGGAAGGCCCGTTGGGAATGTATCTTGATATGTTTGACAGTGATGACAGATTCGGTGCGGATACCTGGGAAAAATCCGAAAGCGAAATGACAAGACACGCACTGCGAATATGCCTTGAAAAAGCAAACCTGAAAAATCATGATGTTGAGCTCATTTTCGGTGGTGACCTTCTGAATCAGTGCTGTGCCACCACCTTCGGAATCAACGATTCCCAAATACCATTTTACGGCATTTACGGTGCCTGCTCTACATTTACGCTGGGGCTTTCACTGTCCGCAATGTGCGTAAATGCCGGATATGCAAAGCGCTGCGCTTCCACTGCGTCAAGTCATTTTTGCTCATCGGAACGTCAGTTCAGAACACCCGTTGAATACGGCAGTCAACGGGCTCCGACTTCTCAATGGACGGTTACAGGCTCGGCATGTACACTGTTGTCCGATATCGAAGAGTCCGGTTACGGAGTGTACGTAAATGAAGCTCTGGCAGGACGAATTGTTGACCCGGGGATAAACGACGTGAATAACATGGGGGCGGCAATGGCACCCGCGGCAGCCGATACCTTGAAACGCTATTTTGAACAATCGGGTAAATCCCCCGACGACTTTGATGTTATTGCCACGGGAGACCTGGGATATGAGGGATACGGTATTTTGAAAGAAATGTTGGGAGCGGACGGCATAAAACTTGGAGACAATTATACCGATTGCGGTTTGCTGATTTACAACCGTATGAAGCAGGAAAAATATGCTGGTGGCTCCGGATGCGGATGCTCTGCGGTGGTTACGGCCGGGTATTTTATGGAGCAATTTAAGAAAAACAAAATAAGGGATGCACTTATTATATCTACCGGTGCTCTTTTGAGCGCAACATCTACAATGCAGGGTCTTACTATTCCGGGCATTGCACATTTGGTGAGGTTGACACATGTTTGATTATTTAAAAACTTTTGCGTGTGGCGGTATACTGTGTGTTATTGCACAAATTTTGATAGATAAAACAAAGCTGACACCTGCGAAAATATTGACAGGATATGTTACGGCAGGTGTAATTCTTACCTCTGTCGGGGTATATAAGCCGCTGGTTGATTTTGCGGGTTGCGGTGCTACTGTCCCGCTTACCGGTTTCGGATACGCTCTCATGGAGGGAGTTAGAAAAGCGGTTGAAAATGATGGGTTTGTAGGGGTGATTACAGGCGGTCTCACCGGAACGGCGGGCGGCATCACTGCGGCAATATTTTTTTCACTTGCCGTATCAATAATATTTAAGGGGAAATCCAAATAACAGGTTCCCGCTTAAGAAAAGCGCCATGAGCCGAAAGCACGGTTTTTAAGCCGCATCTTTCAAAGCTCAGGGCGCTTTAGTTTCACATAAGCCCGAAACTCACGTTAATGGCCGTATCGACCTTAGTCATAAGTTCATCCTCAAGGTGTCCCATTTTTTCTTTTAGTCTTGTTTTGTCGATGGTACGTATTTGCTCCAGCAGAATTACCGAATCTTTGGCGAGGCCGTATTTATCGGCATAAACTTCTATGTGAGTTGGTAGCTTTGCTTTAGAGGTCTGGCTTGTTATTGCGGCGGCGATAACTGTTGGACTGTGGCGGTTTCCCACATCGTTCTGCACTATCACAACAGGTCGTATACCGCCTTGCTCGGAGCCTACTACCGGACTTAAATCGGCGTAAAAAATATCTCCTCTTTTGACGGTCATGTGCTTGTTTCCTCCTTTATTGTTGTGGTAATATTTTTACCATAAAAGCGGAATATTATAATATACAGCAAAAAATTTTTGCTATCTATTGAAAAACAACGAGTAATGTTGTATAATATGCATTGATTCAATAAGAAAGGTAGATATTATGGAAATTTTAGAGTATTTGAATGAACATAAAGAAGATATCCTTGATGATCTGTTCGACCTTATTAAAATTCCGTCTGTTGCAACCGAGGCAACCGGCGATAAGCCATATGGAGAGGCTTGTGCCCGTGCGGTGGACTATATTATTGAACTTGCGGGCCGATATGGAATGACAACGAAAAATTTTGATTATTATGCTGCCACTGCCACCTACGGCGACACTCCCGAAAAGCTCGGAATTCTTACCCATCTTGATGTTGTTCCTGAGGGCAACGGGTGGGTTTTCGACCCGTTTTTCATGACCAGACATTGTGGCAGAATTTATGGAAGAGGTGTCGCTGATGACAAGGGCTGTGCCGTAATGTCACTTTGGGCAATTAAGGCAATAAAGGAACTGGGCATACCTCTGAAGCACGGTGTGAGACTTGTGTTTGGCTCCGGGGAAGAGGTAGGGTGCAAGGACCTTGAGTATTATATGTCAAAAGAAAAAATGCCGCCGTATGTTTTTTCTCCCGATGCGCATTTCCCCATAATAAACACAGAAAAGGGGAGATACTGCGGAGAATTCAGCGTGGTTTACGATAACTGTATAGATGGTCCTCAACTTGTGAGATTCAATGGTGGTTCAACTGTTAATGTTGTCCCTCAAAACTGCACTGCCACGGTTCGCGATATTTCTGAAGAAACTTTGCAAAAAGCTCTCAAAAAAATAAAAAGAAATTTTAATCTGACATATAAATATAACGTCAAAAAGACAGATATAAATATCAGCTTTGAGGAAAGTTCATCTCATGCTTCAACACCCGAAAAAGGCGTTAATGCTGTTACGGCAATGCTTACTCTCATAAATATACTTCCGCTTGACGGACAAGCATTCGCATTTGCCAAGAGGATAAATGCTATGTTTCCGCACGGTGATTATTACGGAAAAGCGCTTAATGCGGAGGTCAGTGATGAATTGAGCGGAAAATCCACGTATTCGCTCGATGTTCTTAATATAGAAAACGGACGTATAGACGGTTCATTCGATTCCCGTACCTCGCTCAGTGCAAACGAGGAAAATACGGTTATGCCTATAAAAGAGAAAATGGATGATGCAGGCATCCACCTTAAAAATAATACCATGATGCCCGCACATCATGTGGATTCCGAAATTGATTTTATAAAAATACTGGGTAACGCGTACGAAAAATACACCGGCTTAAAGAGTGAATGCATAGCTATGGGTGGCATAACCTACGTACACGGAATAGAAAATGCTGTTGCATTCGGACCGCTTATGCAGGATTGTGATGCACATATTCACGGTGCAAATGAATTTATGGAAACGGATGATATTATAAGAGCCACTGCCATATTTACGCAGGCTGTAATAGATATTTGTTCCTGAGGTGGAAATCATGTTTGAAAAAGCAAAGAAATTTCTTTTGTCAAGAGGCGTCGCTCTGAATGACATATACGAATTTGATGTTTCGAGTGCTACGGTTGAGCTTGCGGCGCAGGCTTTGGGGTGCGAGCCCTGCCGAATAGCAAAGTCAATGTCATTTGAGACTCCCGAAGGATGTATCATTGTGGTTGCGGCAGGAGATGTGAAAATCGATAACGGCAAATTCAAAAATAGTTTTTCATTCAAGGCAAAAATGCTTTCTCCGGATCTTCTTGTGGAACGTATAGGATATGCCATGGGCGGTGTGTGCCCCTTTGATGTTAATTGCGGTGTAAAGATTTACCTTGATGAATCCCTCAAGCGCTTTGATACTGTTTTTCCGGCTTGCGGAAGCTCAAACAGCGCAGTAAAGCTTTCGCCCGATATTCTTTTTGAATTGTCGGGAGCACTTGGATGGGTTGATGTATGTAAGCCAAAAGAGCCCGTTGTTTAACTTAACCGACAATAAAAAACAACCGATTGTGGAGCACACAATCGGTTGTTTTTGTAAATTGTACTTTTATCTTACGGTTACAAATACACCGCGTCCGCTTTCAAGATGAATATTGTAGTAGCCATCTGCATCAGGAGTGAGAATTGTGGGATTGCCGTCGAAGTAAGCTGTTACAATATTACCGCTGATTTTGAGTGAAACATCAGCTGCCGCAGGCTTTGCAAGGTCATTGTAATTTACGACAGTGAATGCTTTAGAGGTTTTGTCCTTTGCATCAAAACAACCGAAAAGCAACGGACTGTCGCACTTTATTTCTGTGATAGTATCAAATTTGCAGGGATTTGCAAGCTCCAGCCAAGGGGTTTTTTCGGGTGAGGAATTGTGGTTGAAAGCGCCTATGTTGTCGTAGCTCAGGTAAATATCCTCGAAGCGTCTCAGCTCCTGATGCACCTTCTGCAATATGTAATACGTATCCGTTCTGTTGCCGTTTGCATCAAGTGGTGTTCCGATGTGGTTGCCGCGATTCGCGAACATGTAATACATAATCGCCTTGGCACCGAATGAAAGAACCGTATAGGTCTGCCAGTACATGTCATCCAGGTCAATTATTCTGATTCCGCCGCTCCACGAGCATGATTGGTTGACTATCCAGAAATCTCTTCCCGAAGCGCGACAGGTATCAGCGATGATTTCAAGAGATCTCGCGTAATCTTCGTATGTTTTTTTGTTGGAATAGCATGGGTAAACGTCTGCACAGATGTAGTGAGTTGGAACATGCTTTACATATTCGTCAAGATATTTCTGATAAGTAGCGGGCTCGTCATCATAGTATGCAATGGTGTCAGCCCATGCACCTGACATGAGCTGTTTTTCGTTGGCATACATGGGGAGAAGATTGATAAAAGCTGTTTTATCGGGATAATCCTGTGCCATTTGAGCGACACTTTTTCCCATTTCTTCAAAAGGAATATATCCCGGCTCATCCGCAAGTGAAAAACCTGCAAAAGAGGTTTCGTCTTTGTAAAATACGTTAATGGCTTTTTCGGAATCATATATGGCTGTTCTGCCGTCTGCGGCATATTTCATAGCACCGTTAATGTCACTGTTTACAAATTCAATTCCGTACCTCTCATACCACTTGAAGGCGTTTTTCTGCTTTTCAACCGGAATTGCGTTGAAGTTATCGTAGCCCAGAATGGCGAAATCTATTTCTGCATCGGCGATGTATTTTACTTCCTGCTCACTGAGGGTATTCATGCTTGCAGGGTGGGGGACATATGCACCGATAATAAGGCGGTTGGGATCGAGCTTTTTAAATTCCATTGACTCTTCAGAGGTCTCGAAGAAATTCAATTCAAGTCCGAGAATTGATTTAATGAGGCGTGACATTACGGTTGCAACTTCTGCACGGGTGGATACACCATTGGGATCAAATCTGCCCTCTCCCTTGCCGTTTATAATACCGACAGCCTGAACCTCTTTGATTGCTTTTTTAACATTGTCGGAGAGTGCAGAGATATCATTGAATTCATCAACGTTTTCGGATGACTTAAATTCATATCCGTATTTATCAACGTAATTTGAAATTACAAGCGCCATGTCAGAACGTGTTATAGGCTCTTCGGGAGCAAATGCGGAATCTGTTGCGCCGTCCATGAGAGACATTTCTTTAGCCCATGAAATGTACGGGGCATAATATTCCGATTCGCTTACATCCGTATAACCGGTAATGTTGCTGTATAAAGCAGTATCAATACCGTGCATTCTTCCCAGCACGGTGATAAACATTCCTCTGGTCATGGTAAGATCGGGTGAAAATTCTGTAGGACTTGTTCCGCCAAACAGCTTGCGGTTAGAGGCAAACATGATAGTCGGATATCCCCAGTGCCCTGCGATATCAACGTAGTTCTTTGTATTGTAGGTAAGGGAATATTTACCGGGACGTCGTGCGACGTATGTGGAAACGCCTGTGTCATTATAAGAAAGCGCCACAAGTTCTTCTTTTCCGTCGGGTGAAGTATAATTTACTACCGCGCCTCCTATTATCTTATCCGGATTTTCTGCTGTTTCGGAAATAAGAGCAAAGTCAGATATTGTGTCACCTGCTTTAACTGTATCTGCGGGAAGAATTATATTCTGCATGCCGTAGCTCATCGTAACGGTATCGTGACCCTCGGCAGGAAGAAGTGCTTCGGGTGAATATGCCATAGCAGCTTCTTTGTCGGGGAACAGACCGAAATAGTCGAGAAGCATGGGAATAACTTCATCTTTTGTTTCCGCAACCACGGTATCGTAGCGGATTTTAGTGACTATTCCATCCCATTTTGAATTGTTTATATCGTTTTTAAGATCAATAACCAGTTCCTGCCACTGAGCATTAACGGGAAATTTAATATTTATGTACGTTCCGGGTTCGCCCATTTGTGCATTGTCGGTCGTAAAGAAAAATTGCGCAAGCCGTGTGGCGTTTTCACCTAAATCAACAAGGGGCTTGAAGCGTACTTTGAGTACCGTGAGGTCGTTGGCATAGAAATATTCTTCGCGTAATAAGGACCTGTTTATAAAAGGATCTGTTCCGAGGTTGGTAATTTTTATACTGCCTTCGGTAAATTCATAATTCATCTGGTTGGTGCCTGTTGCAAAGGCAGTAAAATCAGCATAGCTTCTGAACTTATAAACCAGGTTTTCCGGCTTTTCGGAGCGTGAAACCTTAATTTTCGTGCTTTCAACTTGGTCGATTATTTTTTGGAGCTGTTCGTCAGTGAGAGGGTCCGGGTAATTTTTCATGGATTGTTCATTGTCAAAAAGCGCAATATAGTCTAAGTATATTGTGGCATTGGGCCGATCATCACTTCCGACAAAAGGGTCGAATCTCAGTGTGGTAAGAGTGCCTTTGTAGGCAGACATTAAAGAAAGGTCAAGCTCTACCGTTGTAAAATCACCGTTACTTGCAAATGTGAAGTTTGAAAACGAGCCCGGAGCACCCAATGTCGTGTTTTTATCCGTTGCAGTGAAAATTTGTCCCATTATATTTTCACCCTGCCACTCGTCACACTTAATCCTTATTTTCATATACTTGTATACCGACGTGTCAAGTGCGAGAGACTCTACGGGAAGAAAGAAATTGGGATCCGAGGTTTTGTTTGTAATTTTTGCGTAACCGTTTTCAAAAACTGCGTTCATTGCCAGTGGCTTGTTTATGTTGTTTGCAAGATCGTCTTCGCTGTTGAAAGTAAAAACTATGGGATCTTTTACATACTCTCCCTCTGCATACGCCGAAGATGCGCTTTGAATGGGAGCAGGAGCAGGTTTATTATTGGATTCTTCAATCTTATCGGAGGGCGCAGGTGCAAGATTTCCGCCACCAAAAGCGTCTCTTGCCGCAACAGTATCAAATATTGCAATAAAATCGAGGTAAATAGAGGCGTTAGGTATTTCGCTACTTCCGACAAACGGATCAAATCTGAGTTCTTTAAGCATACCTTTGTACAGATTGAGCCTGTCCAGGTTTACATTTACATCGATAAAATCATTCGATGGTTTGAATTCGTAGTTGACAAATGATCCCGCTTCACCCAACGTAGTTACGGCATCGGTCAAAACAAAAAACTGACCTGTCAGCGTAAGACCGGCGGAGTCGGGGGCTTTAAGACGTATTTTTACATACTTGTACACATTAGTGTCGAGACCCTCGGTAGGGAGAGGAAGATAAAAATTGGGGTCGATCGTAGAATTGGTTAACTTTGCACAGCCATCCTCAAAAACGACGGTTATATTTTGGGGGGTGAGAATGTTTGCATCAATATCCTCCTGGCTGTTAAATGTGAAAACCACGGGTTCATTGGCGCTCACGGCGGTGATGAATATTGCAAGAACAACCGCAAAAATAAAAATAACTCTTTTCATGGTTACCTCCGAGTAGTTTTATACACTATATTATAGTGGAAACGAATGTTTAAGTCAAGAAAAAAATCAAAGAGCGACCGAAAAAAATAATGGGCTATATTTGTGCAAAGTGTATACAAAAAACAACGGCTGACTATGAAGTCAGCCGTTGAGATTCGATTATTTGCTGAGCTCGCGCTCCAACCAGATCGCTCCGATTTCCAAAGCCTCCGAAAGAGTGGCTCTGTCGGTCTGCTTAAGCAGACGCTCGGTAGGGGAAAGGGATTTGTCTGTGCTCATGACCTGAACAAGTATTTTGTCCGACAATTCATGACCTTCAAAATTTCTAGTCATGAAAGCGGTCAGAATAAGCACCGCCTTGTCGGTGGGGTAGCCGTAGCATATAACATTGTTATTGCGTACCAGTGGCTTGTTCTTATACATAACGCAGGTGTTTTCCGGCATTAATATCTTCCTCTCATTTGATGTTGTTAAGGTAGTTTTTCAATAAAACTTTCATAAGCTCCTCGCGCTCAAACTTGCGGATGAGACCGCGGGCGTTGTTATAATTTGTTATATAGGTCGGGTCTTCTGACATAATATAACCGACCAACTGATTGATGGGATTATAGCCCTTTTCCATCAAAGAGTTATAAACACTCCCGATTATTTCGCGTATTTCATTTTCGCGGTCCTGCTTTATATCGAATGTAATTGTCTTTCTGTTGCTGTCGGCCATTCTCGGAACCCTCCTATACAGATTGAATTATACAAGGAACATTATAAATCAAAAAAACTAATAATTCAATAGAAATTTGGAATTTTTATTAAAAAAAGCATTAAACTTTACAATTTGTACTTAAAATCGTTGCCGTAAAGGGTGAAATAACTAAATTAAATAATGATTTCAGCTATAACATTTTCGCGTAACATGGAGCGGGGCATATCATTAAAAAACTGTTTGACGAGCTTGATATCGCTTTCTTCAAGAGGCGCCGACGGATTTGTTTTCTTTCCGAAAACGCTTGACACTGCTTCTGATTGCATTTGTTTTGAGGATATAAGTTTATTGGTGCGTGGTACAAGCAATAATGCTAATTCTCCCTTTGTCATCGTTTTTTGGGGCTTTATGCAGTTGTCAGAGAAAACGGAAGGGACGGTTTCGGATAACTTGCAAAATTTGCTGTATAACGGATGCTCCGGCGAAACGTCCGAAAAACGGGAGTGTTCCATAAGCTTGTCAACACCTACAACGGTGTATCCGTACTTGTAAAGAAGCTCCAGCTGCTTTTCCAGTGCAAACGCAACGGGCGTTCTTTTTGCCATGTTGTAGCCGTCTTTCTGAAAGATTATTTTACCGCAGAATGCATCGGGATCTTTTTCGAGAAGTGTCGCCATGGGTTTTACCATAGCATCTATTTCATGTTCCAATGTACCTTCCGGCAACCATCCTCCGCCGTCGTAACTGGCACCCATATATTGCATACCGAGGAATGAATAAGCATCGTAAGAGGTGAAGCCGCCTTTTATTTTGTCGACGTAGTGAGGTGGTCTGCCGAGAGTTATTTTATATCCCAAATTATACCAGATGTAGTCGTTCAATGCCACTGTATCGTCAACAACCTCGTTTATGCCATTCAGATATACACGCGAACCGTATACAAACGGCTTTTTTCCGAAAATGATATGTCGGTAACCGTGATTGGAAAGGGTGTGCCCGTTTTTAATCATTCGGCGCAAATGTTTATGCGAAAACAGCGCACCGCCGTGGTTATCCAGATTAAAATCGGGGTAATGGTCGTATTTAATGCCGCTCCATGACGGAGAGCCTGTCGCCCCTGCCGAGTCAGGATAATTGTATCTTGTGGTTCCGATAATATCAAATGTACCTTTTGCTCCGAATTTATCCAGTGTGTCAAGAAGTATTTCGGTCAGAGGTTTCCCCGAGAAGCTGTCCGGGGAAGCCGGCAGCAGCATTGGACCATCATCAAATGTCATGGCACATATGCGTTTGTCGGTTTTTACGTAGTTTATCCTTCTCGAAAAACTTATGAAAGCGGGAGAAGGGTGGAGTATTTTTTTGACTTTCTTTGCGGCTTTTATTATTGCGGACATAATTACAGTTTCCTCCCCGTGATTGAGTCGAATATATCCACGGCGTAACGCAGGGGATATGATATATACAGTTTGAGTTTGCGGACAAACGAACCGCCTGTCTTTATGGACTTGTTAAGCTCACTGCGTGTCACAGAGGTACGTTTGCAATGAGAACCTGTAATTTCAACTTTGCCGTCCAGCACGGCTTTTTTTATATCTGAAAGCGAGCGCGACGGTGTGTCGACTGTGCAATATGCGTTTCCGATTTCGTCGGGCAGATGCGCATCGCTTCCGGCAACACGGCAAACTGTTCCGAGAATGTCGGCTTTTTCTGCTGCAAGCTTGTTTGCTCGCGGGTATTTATAAGGGGCACGGGAGTTGTATACCTCCATGCCGTCGGTCTTTTTCATTATGTTATCTGTTTGGAGTGATACGTCTGACACTCCGCTTTTCAAGCGCTGAAAAGGATGCGCCAATATACAGATACCGCCACTTTGATGTGTTTTTGCGATTATTTCGTCAATCGGAACGTCAAGCTTATCGCCGAAGACTGTAACCGGTTCGTGTTCAAGAAACATCCCGATGATGTGATTTTTTCCGGTGGTGAATTCCACTGCAGGTATTATAATAAAATCATCGTTGTTATTTCCCAACGATTCGCTTATGTCCGTACATGCGTGATCGCATATGCATACACCGTCCAAACCACGTTTTTTTGCGGCTTTTATGATTTGGTCATATGACATAAAGCAATCAAACGATTTATACGAATGAACATGAAAATCTATTTTTAGCTTCATTTGCTTCTCCGTATTCAGAAAAGGTTTTTGATGTACGTAAAAAACGGTAAAGGATCATTGAAAGAGAAAAGTGCTTCTTTTACACACGGATTCAAAATGTCTTTTACAGCACCGAAGAACTTGGAAAATTTTCCGTGAGACAGATACTTGAAAGCTGCTACTGTGTCATTGACAATAAAGTTCATTTTTACATTTTTCTTGTACTCGGGTGCTTCAAATTTTTCGCCGGCTGCACACCTTATCCAATTTTCGGTAAAATTGCTTCGGCAATGATATGTGAGAGGAAAACTGCCCCATACACGTGGATTTATTTCAAGAAGCCGTCCGTTTTTGAATTCTACCATGGCAACGCCTTGGAAATTCAGTTCCTTGAGAAGCTGACAGGAATAGTTAAAAAGCTTGTCGTCATTGATGGTCTCACAGCAGGTTGACGGTCCTCCCGTAACAGGAAGCTCACGTATGCGCTTGTGACAAACGGTTCCTGCTGTACACCCGTTCGGAGAAATGAGAAGACACACTCCTACTGCGTCGCCCTGTATATACTCCTGAACGATGGGGGACGGATCATACTTTTTCATCTTTTCCATTGCCGCAATATATTCATCGCGGCTGTCTGCGCGTATATATCTTTCCTCGGCGTGAAGTCCGAATTTTTCACCGCAGGAAGGTTTTATTATTACAGGGTAGGTTTCCGGCTCTTCCGTTATTTCTTCGGGGACGGGAATACCCAGCCTGCGTGCGGTGTCTGCCACCGTTTTTTTATCGTTTGCAGCATCCAGCGCTTCAGTAGAGGGAACAAGAAAATCACAAATTTCAGAAAACTTTGCGCGTTCCCGGCTTAACAACTCGGTTGTGTTTGCGCCTATGGGTATAATAACGGGGCGGTCATACATCCGTATTAAGCTTTCAAGCTCTTCGGAGTAATTCCGTTCACTGAGAAAAACGGTTTTGCTTGCATATTTTGAGCTGAAAGAAAGCGGTGTTTTTTTGTAATCGTCTGTCTGACACAATATTATATTGTATTCTTTTCCCGCCAGAGAATACACCGCCGCGAGCGACGAACGGTACTTGGCATCTGTAATTATAATGTTTTTCATGCGTAAATTTTATCATAAAATATTTTAAATGTCAATATCACTAAAATGCATTTTTTCGTAAAACTGTTGACAAAAGTACGAAAACATGATATAATATCGAAAAATAGTAACAAAATACGAATTTACGAAAGAGGAAGTATGGAAGAACGAGTTATTCTGCATAGTGACTGTAACAGCTTTTTTGCAAGTGTAGAAGAAGCAATACGCCCCGAATTGAAGAACTATCCCATGGCGGTTTGCGGCAGTGCCGAGAACCGTCACGGAATAATTCTTGCCAAAAATCAGCTGGCTAAAAAGTACGATATAAAAACAGCCGAAACGATAGTGCAGGCAAGACGCAAATGTCCGGAGCTTGTTTTGGTGGAGCCCCACTATCATAAATACTCTGAATACTCTGCCGCGGTAAATCAGATATATACGGAATTTACCGATTTGGTGGAACCCTTCGGAATAGATGAAAGTTGGTTGGATGTGACAGGGAGTTATCTGATGTTCGGAAACGGTACCGAAATAGCACACCGACTGAGAAATTGTATACGTAACAATCTCGGAATAACGGTATCGGTGGGAGTTTCCTTCAACAAGGTCTTTGCAAAGCTGGGAAGTGATTATAAAAAGCCGGACGCGGTTACCGAAATAACGCGCGGAAACTATCGTGAACTTGTGCACCCGCTTAAGGTTACGGAACTGTTTATGGTAGGGGGGAATATAGCTGATGAGCTGAGACGGATGGGAATAGTCACTATCGGAGAGCTTGCCATGACATCTAAGGATTTTTTGATTCACAAATTAGGTAAGCACGGAGCCACAATACATGATTATGCCAACGGATTGGATTTTTCGCCTGTTGTGTCGATGTATTCTGCCGAAAAACCGAAATCCGTGGGCAACGGCATGACCTTCAAAAGAGACCTTGTGGACCGCCGCGATATATGTGTTGGAGTTGCGGCACTTTCGGATATAGTCAGCACACGTCTCAGACATTACGGGCTCAGATGCCGTACATTGCAGGTGTCCGTGAAGAATTCAAATTTCAAAACAGTTTCAAAGCAAAAAATGCTTTCCGCTGCCTTGAATTCAAAAAAAGATATTTACGATGAGAGTATGTACGTTATGGACAGCCTGTGGAAAAGTGATGCTCCCATACGCAGTATAACCATTACCTGCACTCACTTATTATCCTTTTCATGCTTCGGGGAACAACTTGATATTTTCGGCACGCAAAACAGGACGGATGCAATACGTCGCCATGAACGGGTTGATGCGGCGGTTGATGAAATAAGACAGAAATATGGCAGAAGTATTATTTCTTTTGCTTCACAGATAGTTAACGATATAGGGGTTTAGGTGATAGGCGGTGAAAAAAGTCGATATTTTGGCAATGCTGTAAAAATATTTATCATTTCTATTGAATTTTTAAATAAAGTGTGTTATAATGATGAAAAGTTTTAATTTTTTCTTGAGAGGTTCTTGACGAATGGAGCTTTTGAAGCAGAGGATACTTAAAGACGGTGTTGTTAAGCCGGGCGGTATTCTTAAGGTTGACAGTTTTCTTAATCATTGCATTGATATAAGCCTTTACAACGAAATAGGCAAGGAATTCCGAAGATTGTTTCCCGATGAAGGTATAAACAAAATACTCACCATAGAGGCATCCGGAATAGGCATAGCGTGCATTGCGGCTCAGTATTTTAATTGCCCCGTTGTGTTTGCAAAAAAAACCATATCCAAAAATATTGACGGTGAGTTATTTACATCAAAAGTGCAGTCCTTTACAAAAGGCATTACATACGACGTTGTCGTTTCTAAAAAATTTCTTTCGCCTGAGGATAAAGTGCTGATAATAGATGACTTTCTTGCCAAAGGCATGGCGCTTGCCGGACTGGTGGACATATGTTCTCAGGCAGGTGCGGATATTGCAGGCGCCGGAATAGTAATAGAAAAGGTGTTCCAGAACGGCGGAAACAATATGAGAAAAAAAGGTATAAGGGTCGAATCGCTTGCACGCATAATTTCAATGGATGACGAAAAGGTAGTATTGGAATAGGAGAGTATATAAAAGCGGATTACCGCTTGTATATAAAAAAATTTTTGGAGGACATTATGAACAAGAAATTACTCGCACTCATTCTCGCAACCGTAATGGTTTTCGCAATGGCATTTGTTTCCTGCACTCAGGCACCCGTTGACGAAACCCCTGTGTCCGGCGAAGAAAACGTCGGCGCAGAAACAAACACAGATGAGACCAACAACGAAGAAACTGCTGATAAGGCTGATTTCAAAGTCGGTGTTATTCACATCGGTAATCCTTCCGACGGCGCAGGCTACTCCTACGCTCATGACCAGGGTATCGTTGCTATGCAGCAGAACCTTGGCTTTACCGACGATCAGATCGTACGTAAACTCAACATCGCTGATGCTGATGCAAATGCTACCAAAACCGCTATTGAAGAGTGCATCGAAGAAGGATGTAACATTATCTTCGGTACCAGCTGGGGCTACATGAACACCATGGAAGAACTCGCAGCAGAATATCCCGAAGTTATCTTCTCTCACGGTACAGGCTACAAATCCAATGATACCAATTTCAACAACTACTTCGGACGTATTTACCAGCCCAGATACCTCTCCGGTATCGCTGCAGGTCTCAAGACCCAGTCTAACCTTGTTGGTTACGTTGCAGCATGGGGCGAAGAAAACGCTGAGGTTACCGGCGGTCTTGACGCTTTCGCTAAGGGTGTTGCAGCGGTTAACCCCGATGCAAAGGTATATGTAAAGGTTACCGGCTCTTGGTTTGACCCCACTCTCGAAGCAAATGCTGCTCAGGCTCTTCTCGACCTGGGTTGTGATGTTATCGGTCAGCACTGCGATACCACTGCTCCTCAGCTTGCAGCTGAAGCGGCAGGTGTTTGGGGCTGCGGCTATAACACAGACATGTCTAAGGACGCTCCCAAGGCTCACCTTACTGCTCCCATTTGGAACTGGGGTGTATACTACACTGCAGCTACCGAAGCAGCTATGAACGGCACATGGAAAGAATTCGGCAACTTCTTCGGCGGTCTGGACATCAACTTTGTTGATATTTCTCCTCTGTCCGAGAACTGCGCAGAAGGCACTGATAAGTACATAGCTTCCGCAAGACAGGCTATCGTTGACGGCAGCTTCGCAGTATTCGATGGCAAACAGCTTTCCTTTGATGCTGAAGGCAATGCAACTGTAATCGACGAAGCTCTCGTTGACAACGCAGGTAACGAAATCGTTGCAGCAGGCGGCGCTTGCCTTGACGATGCTACTATCACCGGCGCTATCAACTGGTACTACGCAAACGTAGAAAAGAAATAATTAGTTTTGAAAAGGCAGGTCGCCATGGAAAAGACAAATACGGCTATTGAATTAAAAGGTATACGAAAAGTTTTCGGTAACGTAGTTGCCAACGACGAGGTAGACCTGTCAGTCAGGGAGGGCGAGATTCTCGCCCTCCTTGGCGAAAACGGGTCGGGAAAGACTACATTGATGAACATGCTTTCGGGAATTTATCAGCCCGACGGCGGTTCTATTTTTGTCAATGGGCAAAAGGCTCATATCAATTCACCCGAAGACTCAAAAAAACTCGGAATAGGCATGATACATCAGCATTTTAAGCTGATAGAACTGTTCAGCGGCGTTGATAATGTACTGTTGGGCAGTAATAAAGATAATTTATTTCTGACAAAAAAACGTGTTAAAACCGTAACTGAATCAGTCAAGCAGTTTGGCTTGAACGTTGATTTGTCTAAAAAAGTTTATGATATGTCGGTCAGCGAAAAGCAATCCGTAGAGATAATAAAGGTCTTGTTCAACGGAGCAAAGATACTTATTCTGGATGAGCCTACCGCTGTATTGACTCCTCAGGAAACACGTGTTCTGTTTGATATACTGCGCAATATGAAAAAAAGCGGATGTGCGATAGTTATTATTACGCACAAGCTTAACGAGGTTATGGAAATAAGCGACCGTGTAACCATTCTCCGCAAGGGAAAGAGTGTTGCTACCGTAAATACGGCTGAAACCGATGCACAGAAGCTTACCGAACTTATGGTGGGACATGCGGTGGAGCTTTCCATAGACAGACCTGAGGTTGAGATTGAAAATAAATCCCTGTTTTCCGTACATCATCTGGTGGTAGAAAACGAGGAAAAGATAAATGCCATAAATGATATATCCTTTGAGCTGTACCGCGGAGAGATACTGGGTGTCGCCGGTGTCGCCGGAAGCGGACAGAAGGAATTGTGTGAGGCGATAGCAGGACTTCAGAAAGTCAAAAAGGGCGCAATTCTTTACGAAAAAGAAAACATAGTCCAGAAAACACCCCGTGAAATCATAAAACTCGGAATAAGCATGAGCTTTATTCCGGAGGACAGACTCGGAATGGGTCTTTCTGCTTCAATGGGAATACGTGATAATATGATGCTCAAGAATTACCGTTCTGCCAAGGGACCTTTTGTAGACAGGAAAACGGCATCGGCTCAGGCTAAGCGTGTGATTGGACAGTATGATATTTCCGCTCCTGATATTGTGACCCCTGTTTCCCGTCTTTCGGGCGGAAATGTTCAAAAGGTTCTTTTGGGACGTGAAATAGAGGCAGAACCCAATGTTATAATCACGGCGTATCCCGTGCGCGGACTTGACATAAATTCATCTTACACCGTTTATAACGCACTCAATGACCAGAAAAAAAAGGGAGCCGGAGTTTTATTTATCGGCGAAGACCTTGATGTAATGCTGGAGCTTTGCGACCGTATAATGGTGCTTTGTCACGGCGAGATAACCGGCATAGTTGATGCCAAAACCGCTACTAAGGAACAAATCGGATTACTTATGACCAATTCGGTAAAGGAGGGCACGGAAAATGAATAATCTGCTTCATCTTTCAAAGCGCCCCGACCTTACCAAAACACAGGCACTCCTGTGGTATATGATTGCAATTGTGTGTGCAGTGGCGGTTGGCGGACTTCTCATATTTGTATTGGGCCAGAATCCGTTTAACTATTATGTGGCTGTAATACAGGGTGCTTTCGGAAAATATATGTCCTTCAGAGGCTTTGTACGTGAGCTTATTCCGCTTCTTATCGCTTCTCTGGGTGTTTCTGTGGCATTCAAAATGAAGTTCTGGAACATAGGCGCAGAGGGTCAGTTTATAATGGGTGCCGTGTGTGCCTGCTGGGTAGGGCTTCAGTTTGGAAATGTGTGGAACCATTGGCTTCTGATGCTTGTCATGTTTCTTGCGGGAGTCGTGGGAGGAGGTATCTTCGGACTCATTCCCGCGTTCCTCAAATGCAAATTCGGTACAAACGAAACCCTTATGACGCTTATGCTCAACTATATTGCCCTGTACCTTGTTCAGTGGCTTAGTGACGGCCCCTGGCGCGATCCCGAGCTTAAAGGATTTAGTAACATAAAGCAACTTCCTGTTGCGGCAAGAGTCGACCGCATTGGTAAGATAGACGTAAGCTGGATGCTGGCGCTGGTGCTGATTGTAGCGGTTTATGTTTATCTGCGCTACACTAAGCATGGCTATGAGATATCGGTTGTGGGCGACAGCCAGAATACAGCAAGATATGCAGGAATTAATGTTGGCAGTGTGGTTATGCGTACTATGTTTATCAGTGCCGCAATAAGCGGTATCGGCGGTATGCTTAAGGTGGCAGGCGAGGGAACGAGCTACACCCTCAGCACAGGTATCGCCAATGGCGTAGGTTTTACGGCGATAATTGTTGCGTGGCTTGCAAAACTCAATCCTATCGGTATAACGGTAGTTTCTATCTTGTTCGCGACGCTTGAAAAAGGTTGCGGTGTTGCGGAAAGTAAATTTAAGCTGTCTGCGTCTGTTGCTGACATTGTACAGGGACTTATACTTTTTGTTATACTCGGATTTGATTTCTTTATGAGGTATAAGATTACTTTCAATCTGCCTGAAAAAAAGAAATCTTCTTCAAACAATAACGGTGGGGAGGAACAGGTATGAATACAATAATTAATTTTCTCTTTGCCGCAATAAAAGCAGGCGTACCTTTTCTTTACGGTACCACCGGTGAAATAATCACTCAAAAGTCGGGAAGCCTTAACCTGGGCGTTGAGGGCATGATGTACATGGGTGCTTTTGTTGGTTTTTACGCAGGCTTTAAAACCGGCAGTCTTGTTATGGCACTGCTGGCGGCTTTTCTGACGGGTGTCGCCGCGGCATTCGTGTTTGCGTTCCTGACTGTTACTTTGCAGGCAAATCAGAATGTGACCGGTCTTACTTTGACTATTTTCGGTGGCGGTTTCTCCGTATTTTTCGGCGAAATGATGATTAAAAACACGCAGGGCGGCAACCCTAAACTTTCTGAGGAATTGCTTTCGGCCCTTACTGAAATCAGAATACCATACCTCAGTGATATCCCGTATGTTGGCAAGCTTTTGTTCTCTCACAATATACTTGTTTATTTGGCTGTCGGAGTGGCTGTTGTATGTTGGATATATCTTAAATACACAAAATTTGGCCTTCAGACCAGAAGTGTAGGTGAGAATCCTGCTGCGGCAGACGCCTCGGGACTTAATGTTACACTTATAAAATATGCCAACATTATGCTTGGCGGCGGTATCTGCGGCCTTGGCGGCGCATATGTTTCTCTCATCAACGGCGGTGGCGTGTGGAATAATGGCTGTGTAAACGGACAGGGCTGGATAGCGGTTGCTTTGGTTATATTTGCTTCCTGGTCTCCCGCAAAGGCTATATTTGGATCACTTGTGTTTGGTATGTTTACTGAACTGCAGATTCGCGCAAACGACTTTGCCAATGAATTTTCGGTACTTTCATTTCTCAGCAATGTTCCCACGGCATTTTATAAAATGCTTCCTTTCATTATCACGGCGCTTGTCCTTGTGTTTGCTTCTGTGTCCAAAAAACGCGAGGGAAACCAGCCGACTGCCTGCGGTATCAATTATTATCGCGAGGAGCGCTGAGCTGTGACGTATAACAAAGTGGTAAAAGGTGTATTTGTAAATCGCCCTAACCGTTTTATTGCTGTTGTGGATATAGCCGGAAAAAGAGAACATGTTCATGTAAAAAACACAGGTCGTTGCAAGGAATTGTTGTTGCCCGGCTCGGATGTCGTTCTATTTGCTTCGGATAACCCCGGCAGAAAAACAAAATATGATCTTATCGCAGTGTATAAGAAGCGGAGAAATTTACCTCCGCTTCTTATCAATATGGACTCACAGGTTCCCAACGATGCAGTAGCTGAATGGTTGAAAGAGTGCGGAATGTTCTCGGAGTGCGCACAAATACGACGTGAAGTGACCTATAATTCTTCACGTTTCGATTTTTATATTGAAGATGGCGAAAAGCGTGCGTTTCTTGAAGTGAAGGGTGTAACTCTTGAATCCGACGGTACTGCCATGTTTCCCGATGCTCCAACCGAGCGTGGTGTGAAGCATATTAATGAACTTGTCAATTGTGTGTCTGAAGGATATATGGGTTTGATTTTGTTTGTTATACAGATGAAAGGCGTAAATACGTTCACCACGAACGATATTACACACAAAGCATTCGGAACCGCATTAAGAAATGCTGTGGAACATGGTGTTAAAGTAATTGCATATGATTGTGATGTTACTCCCGACAGCATTAGACTTTCGAGTGAGATACCCGTTGAACTTTGATAGAATTAATTTCTCAAAATTGAATTGGCTATTGAAAAATATTTTGTAATATGATATAATTGTACTAAAGGTTTTATAATTACGAAAGCGAGGTACTTGCGATGAAAAGCGATGTAGAAATAGCTCTCGAAGCTAAAATGCTTCCAATAGGTAAGGTTGCGGAAAAGGTTGGGATACTTGAGGATGAGCTTGAGTATTACGGAAAATATAAAGCAAAGATTTCAGATGATTGTATTAACCGCCTTAAGGATAAAGAGGATGGTAAACTTATACTTGTTACCGCAATTAACCCTACACCTGCGGGCGAGGGTAAAACCACCACATCTATTGCTATCGGTCAGGCTTTTGGAAAACTGGGTGTTAATTCTATAATTGCGCTCCGTGAGCCTTCCCTTGGACCGGTTTTCGGCATTAAGGGTGGTGCAGCAGGCGGCGGATACAGTCAGGTGGTCCCCATGGAGGATATAAATCTTCATTTTACGGGCGATTTTCATGCAATCACAAGCGCAAATAACCTTCTTTGCGCGGCGATCGACAATCACATTTTCCAAGGTAATGCGCTCAATATTGATCCTAAAAGAGTTATAATGAAGCGCGTTGTGGATATGAACGACCGTGCTCTCAGAAACATTGTTGTGGGACTCGGTGCACGTACCGATGGTGTTGTACGCGAGGACGGATTCAAAATAACCGTCGCCAGCGAGGTTATGGCAATACTTTGCCTTGCGGAAGACCTTAGCGACCTTAAAGAGAAGCTTGGTAATATACTTGTCGGCTACACATATGATTCCAAGCCTGTTTACTGCCGTGATCTTAAGGTTAACGGTGCGATGACCGTGCTTCTCAAAGATGCTATAAAGCCCAATCTTGTTCAGACATTGGAAAACACTCCCTGCATTATTCACGGCGGACCTTTTGCGAATATTGCCCACGGATGTAATTCTATAAGAGCTACAAAGCTTGCTCTTAAGCTTTGTGATTATACCATCACCGAAGCAGGTTTTGGTGCAGACTTGGGTGCCGAAAAGTTCTTTGATATAAAATGCCGTAAGGGCGGATTGAAGCCCTCTGTCGTTGTGCTTGTAGCTACTGCACGTGCACTGAAATATAACGGTGGTGTCAAGAAAGAAGATACTTCCAAAGAAAACGTCGAAGCACTCAAAAAAGGTGTTGTGAACCTTGAGGCACATATCGATAATCTTAAAAAATTCGGTGTAAATATTGTTGTTGCCATAAATCACTTCTACACCGATACCGAAGCTGAGCTTCAGGTCATAAAGGATATGTGCGAAGCCAAAGGCGTTGAATTCGGTCTTTCCAAAGGCTTCGCCGAGGGCGGAGACGGTGCTGTTGAGCTTGCTGAAAAAATTATCAAAGCGGCAAATAAGCCCAGTGATTTCAAAGTGCTTTATGACGATGAGCTTTCAATTAAGGATAAAATTTCCACAATTGCAAAAGAAATATACGGTGCAAGCAATGTGATTTATGAGGCGGCAGCTGAACGTGAAATCAAAAACATCACCGAGATGGGTAAAGGCAATCTGCCTGTCTGCATGGCAAAGACCCAGTATTCACTTTCCGACGATCAGACACTTCTCGGACGTCCCACCGGCTTTACACTTAGCGTACGAGAAATAACGCTTTCGGCTGGAGCGGGATTTGTAGTGGCAATAACAGGTAAAATAATGACCATGCCCGGTCTTCCCAAGGTGCCTAGTGCGGAAATTATAGATATTGACGAAAATGGCGTTATAAAAGGCTTGTTCTGATGAAAAAAGAAATTGTTTGCAACTGTGTTGAGGACACGGAAAAGACTGGATTTGAAACAGCACGATTTGTCAGCGAGAATAGTATAACCTTTGTGGCGCTGTATGGCGGATTGGGAGCAGGCAAAACTGCGTTTGTACGCGGTTTTACATCTTTCCATGATAAAAATGCTGTTGTTATGAGTCCTACCTACAATCTTGTAAATGTGTACGGAAACATATATCATTTTGATATGTATCGCATTACAAACGAGGATGATTTGTATTCCATAGGCTTTTTTGATTACGATGACGGAAAGAATATTATCCTTACCGAATGGAGCGAAAACATTGAGTATGCTTTGCCGGACATATATTTGAAGGTCGTAATCAATAAATCCGACGATTGCGCGGATAAAAGAGTGATAATTCTTGAAACGGTAGGTTTTTGATGTTAGTACTTGCTATTGATACCACCGCTGTTACGGCAACGGCGGCTCTTGTGAATGAAAACGGAATAATAGCTGATTTTAATGTGAATAATAAGCTTACTCATTCCGAAAAGTTGTTGCCCATGATTGATGCCGTGTTGACGCAGTCGGGCTACACCATCGATGACGTTGAGTTGTTTTGCGTGAGCGCCGGCCCCGGTTCTTTTACCGGTGTGCGTATCGGAATTGCCACCATAAAAGGACTTGCATTTGCCGGAAATATTCCTTGCGTTTCAGTGAGCGCTCTCGAAGCTATGGCGTTTCTTAACAAAAACAGTAATGCCATAGTGTGTCCTGTTATGGATGCACGGCGCAATGAATATTATAATGCGCTGTTTGACTCGGATATGACGCGTTTGTGCGAAGATAGAGCAGTGACTGCGGAAGAACTCGAAAGCGAACTTAAAAATTACGGTGAAGTAATTCTTTGCGGAGACGGTGCCGTAAAACTTTACACCTGGCTTAATAACCGATTGCCGGGAGTGAGACTTGCAAATCCGACATCACTTTTGCAGAATGCTGCTTCGGTTGGGATTTGCGGATACGAAAAGTATAAAAACGGGGAAACTGTTTCCTCGTATGAACTTTCCCCCGTTTATCTGAGAAAACCTCAGGCGGAACGGGAATATAAAGGATAAAAGGAGAAAAACAATGATAGCATTAGGATGTGACCACGGCGGCTGGGAACTGAAGGAAGCCGTTAAAAAGTATCTGGATGACAATAAGATTGAGTATGAGGATTTCGGCTGTTTCGATACACAGTCCGTAGATTATCCCGTATATGCAAAAAAAGTTGCTGAGGCAGTGGCGGAAAAAAAGGCGGAAAAAGGACTTCTTTTCTGTGGCACCGGACTTGGTATGATGCTTTGTGCGAACAAATATGAAGGTGTACGTGCGATATGTGCGTCTGATATCTTCAGCGTTGAATTCTCACGTATGCACAATAATGCCAATGTACTTACACTCGGCGGACGTGTGATGGGTGCAGGTCTTGCAATCAGACTGGTTGATACATTCTTGAAAACCGAGTTTGAAGGCGGACGACATGCAAAGCGCGTCGAGATGTATGACAAGATACTTTAATGTTGTAAAAAATGTTTTAATATTTGAAAATAGTATTGAAAAAAACATGAATTTGTGCTAAAATAATTGAAGATTATTTCACAAGGTGTGAGATAAGACTATGCTATCCGGGGAGTTAGCGGTGCCTTGTACCTGCAATCCGCTGTAGCAGGGGAGAATACATGACTTGAGGAACAAGAGTGTATAGCTGCTCCCTTTTTCGGGTGTTGAGAAATGGGTCTTGCGCAATCGAAGGCTGTGAACCATGTCAGGTGGGGAACCAAGCAGCATTAAGCAGTTTATTCGATGTGCCGCAGGGAAGCCTGTTTTGAGTCTGAATGAGGGATACCGTATGTAGTCTTGTGTTCGAAGCATGTTGCATAGTCTTATCTTGCACCTTGTTTGTTTGGAGGAAAACGTTGTATCAGACGTTATATCGAAAATACAGACCGCAGAATTTTGATGAGGTTGTAGGTCAGCGTCATATAGTTCAGACACTTAAGGGACAGATCAATTCAAAAAAGCTTTCTCATGCCTATCTGTTTTGCGGGACTCGCGGTACAGGTAAAACTACCTGTGCACGCATACTCGCAAAAGCTGTTAACTGTGAAAATCTTGTTGACGGAAATCCTTGCAATGAATGTGAGGCTTGTAAAATCGTCAATGGTTCTACCTCGGTAGATATTATTGAAATAGACGCCGCCAGTAACAACGGTGTTGAGAATATCAGAAGCCTTGTTGAAGAGGTAAGGTATACTCCGGTTGAGCTTCGTAAGAGGGTGTATATAATTGATGAGGTTCACATGCTTACCATTCAGGCATTCAATGCACTTCTCAAAACTCTTGAAGAACCGCCGGAGCATGTAGTGTTTATACTTGCTACTACTGAAATACATAAGATTCCGGCAACTATAATGTCACGTTGTCAACGGTTTGATTTTAAGCGTATTCCCGTGGAGGATATAACTGAAAGTCTTATGTCTGTGGCGGGTGCCGAGGGTATAAGCATAGAGCGTGATGCGGCTAAAATAATAGCAAAAATGTCGGACGGCGCAATGCGCAACGCCTACAGTATGCTGGAAAGCTGCATGGGCTTTGATGGCATGGTTACACTTGATATAATGATAAATCGTTTAGGTATATCAAATCGTGAGTCGCTTATAAAGCTCATAAGCTTTATTTCTTCATCAAACAGCGCCGGTGCCATAAGGTTGATTGCAGACATGTATGAGGCGCAAAATGATTTCGGTAATATACTTAATGAACTTCTGAAAATTTACCGGGATATTTTAATACTCAAATCTGTTCCTTCGTGTGAAAATTATCTTGAATGCTACGATAATGAGCTACCTACACTCAAAGAAATATGCCAAAAAACAGATTACAGCGAGCTTTGCAGACATTCTGAATCCATACAGAAGCTTATGGAGAATATGGACAGGTACGGAAACACAATACGTGCGGCTTTTGAGGTCACTATCGTGAAATTGTGCGAAAAACCGATTTATAATTCTGCACCTGTAACTCCGCCAAAGCCCGCACAGAATATTGTCAAGAATGCGGCTCAGATTACCGAGTCTCCTGCTGATTGCAGTGATGATGTGCCGTGGGAAACAGAAACCGATGCGTTGAAAAATGATAAAACAGAGCTTGCGGTTTCCAAAGCTGCAAAAGTATCACATCCTGCAGACGCAGTTTCAGACGGATACTCAGGTCATGAGATTTTACGTGAGGAAATTGCAAAAAGAATTCCGGAGATTTCCCCGTTCTTTGAGAAAGCTTCTACCGAGTGCCGTGGCACGCGTTTATTTATCAAGTGCAGTGATATGCTTGTCAAAATGATACTTTCCAATAATGTGAATTTGCCTAAGATTAAAGCCATAGTTGGGGAGATTTCTCCCGATATAAGTGATGTTACGGTTACAGAAAAAGAGGTTGCTCCTCAGACCGATAACAGTGATGATGATTTTTAATTCTTGAATTTGAAAGGAATAAAGAAATGAAAGTAAGATTGCCCGATGGAATGAGAGGCGGCCCCTCAAATATGAATGCCATGATGCGCCAGGCACAGAAGATGCAGGAAGATATGGCGGCTTTGCAAGAGGATTTGGATAACCGCGAATATGATGTATCTGCCGGCGGTGGTGTTGTAAATATTAAAATCAACGGTAAAAAAGAAGTTCTCTCCATTGAAATCAAGCCCGAGGTTGTAGACCCCGATGATATTGAAATGCTTCAGGATATACTCACTGCAGGTATCAACGAGGCAATCAAGAAGGTTGAAACCACCAACAATGAAGAAATGTCTAAAATTACGGGAAGTCTCAATATTCCCGGTTTGTTCTGATGGCAGGGTTCATTCAGCCTCTTGAAAGACTTATAGAATCCTTCAGACGCTTACCCGGTATAGGCTATAAAACAGCTGTACGATTGGCTTTTCATGTTATTGATATGCCTGCCGGAGATGCTGAGGCTTTTGCCGCGGCAATAATGAATGCAAAACGTGAAATTAAGCTGTGCAGTGTATGTCAGAACATCAGTCAGACCGATGTGTGTGATATTTGCTCTTCCGATTCCAGAGATAAAAGCACCATATGTGTTACCGAAAATTCGAAAGATGTTGCCGCTATAGAAAAAATACGTGACTACAATGGTCTTTATCATGTACTGGGAGGTCTCATTTCGCCCATCAACGGTGTTACTCCCGATAAGCTTAAAATCAAAGAATTGCTTTCGCGTCTTAATGATGATACCGTAAAGGAAATAATTATAGCAACCAACCCCAATATAGAGGGTGAGGCGACTGCAATGTATATTTCCAAGCTTATAAAACCGCTGGGTATAAAGGTTACACGCCTTGCATACGGAATACCTGCGGGCGGCGAGCTTGAATTTACGGATGAAGTTACACTTTCGCGTGCCATAGAAGGCAGACGCGAACTTTAGAGAAGAGGGTACAATTGATAAACTCCAGAATCGGTGCCAACTATTTGCAGTATAACAGCGCAGGTACAGGCTTTGTCCTTAATAAAACGCTTTTTCTTGTTGGAAATCTGGTGGCATATTTTTGTCACAGCGGTCTCATTGCTTGTGCTTCTCTTGTTATTATGTGTGTACCGCTTGTGAAAAAAATCGCTGTCAATATTTTTGACAAACACTGTGCATGTGAGTCACTTTCCGTGTTTTCGGGTGTCATTCTGCTGTTGGCGTTGAAAGACGTCAAAAGCGCTTTGGAACTTTTAATGGTGTACCATACTTTTGATGCGTTGATTTTTTGCGTTCATTTAAAAGCAATTGAAAAATGCATCAAAAACTCGGTTGTTTTTGAAAATCCGATTGAATACAGAGTTGATGAAGATGGCAACTATATTGTTTCCAATAACGAGTTTACTCCTGCAGAGGGAAAAGTTGTTTGCGGTTCGGCGCTTGCCGATGATTCTCTTGTCAGCGCAAATGATGAATTGATTACAGTGCAAAGCGGTGATAATTTACCTTTTTCATGTAAAATTGTAAGCGGTAGTATCGTTTATGCTCCGTACAGAAAAACAGATAAATCTGTATACAGCACTGTTAAGAAATGTTTTTTTAACATCCTGACATGCGAAAATAACAATGCTTCAGCAAGCTATTTTGATGTCTTCAGACTTGCGCAGACAGTCGCCTTTCTTGTTTTCGCTGCATCGGCATTATGCTTTGGTGCATTTGACAGACTTTCTTTTCTGGCGGTTTTATTTGCTTTGCTGAGTGTAACCGCCTTGATTGCCACTTGCAGAAAAGCTTGCCGTGTTGACTTTTTGTCAAAGCTTAACGGCTTTAGTATTTTTCCATTGAAAGAGAATATTTCCGTAGACGCTAAAATTGCAGATTCCGAAAAGCTTTTCGAAAGCGGAGATATTGCGAAATACGATATATTTACTTTTTCACTTTCTAAAGATGATACACGAAATATTATAAATAAACTCTTGAAAAAATTATCCCTCAAGTACGTACTCTTAAATGCTGCTGTTGTTATAAACGTGGCAGTGTTTGTGTTGTCTTGTTTAATAGTAAACCCTGCGCCGATGTATTTTTCATTGATACTGTCGGCAATTGTTTCAGCAGTAATTGTAAATTTCTGAGTATATCAGCCAAAAAAATTGAAAGCGAGCCATATTATGGGTAAACTTACCAGACGCGAATCACGCGAAACCGCCTTTAAATTAATATTTGAAAAAAGCTTTAAGCACGACGAGGATGCTGTCGATGTTTATATCGAGTACCTGGACAATAACGAAATTGAGGGAAACGACTACATAAGAACTGTTTTCCTGGGTGTTTTTGATAACCTCGAGGAGATAGACGGGCTTATTTCCGCAGCGTCCATCCGACGAAAGAATGAGCGCATTTCCAAAGCTACTATGGCTATACTTCGTCTTGCGGTATATGAAATGAAATATTTTGATGCCGTACCTGTGAATATCGCTATAAACGAGGCGGTAGAACTGGCTAAAAAATACGAGGATGACGATGTGCCCGGATATGTTAACGGTGTTCTGGGAAGCATCTCCAAAACACTTACCGAGGCATTATGAAAGCGTACATAGGAATAGATACAAGTAATTATACTACTTCTGCGGCGGCTGTGTTTGAGGACGGACGTACGGTGAGTGTAAAAATACCTCTTACCGTAAAACCGGGCGAAAAAGGAGTGCGCCAGAGTGAGGCACTGTTCATGCATACGGTGAATATTCCTTCAGCTGTTAAACAGCTTCGCGATGCTCTCGGAAAAGCGGAGATTGCTGCTGTCGGTGTTTCTTCACGTCCGCGCAGTGTCGACGGTTCGTATATGCCGTGTTTTTTAGCGGGTGTAAGTGCCGCTCACGCTTGTGCACAGATGATGGACATTCCTTTGTATGAGTTTTCTCATCAGGATGGGCATGTCATGGCTGCTTTTTGCGAAAGCGGTCACGTAATTGATGATATCCCTGATTTTGTTGCGTTCCATGTTTCAGGCGGCACAAACGATATGCTCAGAGTTAATTGGAATAAAAATTTACACATTACCCAGCTTGCCGCATCAAAGGATATTACAGCAGGTCAGCTTATAGACCGTTGCGGTGTAATGCTGGGACTTAGTTTTCCTTGCGGCAAAGAACTTGAAAAATTGGCGCTTAACGCAGATAAGGTGATAAAGCCGCATATTTGTGTCAAGGACGGACATTGTAATATTTCGGGTGCGGAAAATAAATGCCGTGAGCTTTTTGAAAAAGGGGAGTCAAAAGAGAATATTGCACTGTATACTTTGAATTTTGTTTACCAAACGGTTGTTGCAATGCTGGAACAAAGCAGTGTACCGGCGGAGCTTCCTGTGGTGTTCGTAGGCGGCGTAATGTCAAATTCCATAATTCGCGAAAAGCTGTCTGCAAAATACAACTGCTTTTTTGCAAAGCCTGAGTTTTCCAGTGACAATGCTTGCGGTATTGCCGAACTTACACGGAGGAAACATAATGAATGAAGCGTTCACTGTCAGTGAACTCAATGAGTTTTTAAAAATAGCATTTGACCAGAGCGAAATACTACGTGACATTTATATCAAGGGCGAAATATCCAACTTTACAAATCATTACAAAACAGGTCATTATTATTTTACCATAAAGGACGAAAGCAGTGCACTGAAAGCTGTTATGTTCCGTATGTATACGCGCGGAATCGGTTTTATACCAGAAAACGGAATGAAGATAATTGCACATGGTAAAATAGATGTTTTTGTGCGTGACGGTACTTACAGTCTCAAGGTGGATGACATAGTTCCCGATGGCGTCGGCTCGGTATATGTCTCTTTTGAACAGCTTAAAAATAAGCTTGAAAAGGAAGGATTGTTTGATGTAGAGCACAAAAAAGAAATTCCCGGCTTTCCAAGCAAAATCGGTGTTCTTACTTCGGCTACGGGTGCGGTTATACGTGATATTGTCAACGTATCTTCCAGACGATATCCGCTGTGTGAGATTGATTTGTACCCTTGCTCGGTTCAGGGAGAGAACGCTGTAAAACAGCTCATACAAGGGCTTAGATATTTTGAACAAACCGATGTGGATACTGTTATAATTGCAAGAGGCGGAGGTTCTATTGAAGACCTCATGCCATTTAATGACGAAAAGCTGGCACGTGAAATATTCAAATGTGAAAAGCCGATTATTTCGGCAGTGGGACATGAAACCGATTTTACAATTTGTGATTTTGTAAGTGACTTGCGCGCACCGACGCCCTCTGCCGCCGCCGAGCTTGCACTGCCGTCGGCAGATGAAATAAGAAATAAACTCAAAGTCTTTAAGAAAAATATTGACTTTAAAATATCAAATATGCTGTCAATAAAAATTGCAACACTTGAAAAATCAGCCAACAGCCATGTGCTTTCAAAACCGTTTGCAAAGGTTGAAGAAATGAACTGCAAGCTTCTGGAAGTGACCGCGAGTCTCAGAAATTGTGTTGATGGTGTAATAGCTCACAAAGAACTGATGCTTTCGAATGAAAAACTCAAAGATCATATTGAGCGTATTTGCGAGCGCAAGGAGAACAATTTGCATTCTTTGGTTGTAAAGGCGGATGCGCTAAGCCCGTTGGCGGTGCTTGCACGCGGTTATTCACTTGTTGTTAAGGACGAAAAAATCATAAGCAGTGCCGATGAGCTGTCGGAAAAAGATAATATAACAATACGAATGAATGAAGGTTACGTGAAAGCGGAGGTGAAAGAAGTTGAGCAAGGATAGCTTCGAAAAATCCATAGAAAAGCTTGAGAACATCGTAAAAAGCCTTGAGGATCCGGCAATTTCGCTGGAAGAATCGCTCAAGCTCTACGAGAACGGTATTTCACTGATTAATTCCTGCACTAAAATGCTTGATGAGGCAAAGCTTAAAATTAAAGAATTGACTTGTGCTGTACCGTCAACGGAACAGGAAAACGAAGATTCATAATATTAAAATATACAGAAAACAGTGAATATTTGATAATTTATGCACAATGTTAATTGTGTGTTCATATATTATACGTAATAATATGATAGAATTTTATTTGTAAATTAGAATGATGGTGCAGTATCCTAGTCAGAATTCGTGTTCTTGAAAACGGGCCTAAAAATCCGTGAAAGGGCATATCGATGAAGCTCTTGGTGCTTGCTTTTTACGCCCAGTAAGGGGTGGGTGCTGAGAGATTGTGGGTTCACGGGCGGACTGTAATGGCATACGGAACTCGACCCGTTTACTCCTGGAGGCTTTATTGCGTAGAAATGTCTTACGGGATGATTTTTACGGATAAAGATTAAACCTATCACGCGGTGCATAGTTGCTGTGGATAGAGTAGCCTGCCTTGAGTGAGCGCGAGCGAATAGCGGACCGGACCGTGGTATTCTTTGGCCAGAAATCACGGTTATTGCTGCTTGAAACCACGATTGCAAAAGAGGATAGAGAACGACGGAATTCTGCCGAGGAAAACTCCTAGGCTGTTATTTATAGATATATCAGGGATTGCAGTGCGAGCTTGTAAGGCAATCAAGTCACGGTATCGGTGACGTGCCGTCTTTTGCTTTAATGGGAAACCGCTTCATCGGCGACGAGGAGCAGCGATTGGGGAAAGCCAACTTGACCTAATGCCGCAAGGTTTACTTGATATATCACCATCAACGAATTTAATTCAGAGCTGTGTCCGTACTTTTTCCGATGCGGCTCTTTTAATTTAATGGAGGAAGTTTTGGACGACAGTCGAACGCGAAAGAACGAAAAAACAGAAAAGAATGATAAAAAGAAAAAATCCGTAGTTGACAAAGTATGGGTCTTTAAGGTTTCGGTTATTTCTTTTTTTATTTCCCTCGTAATGGGTGTCGTTTCGAGTGACATAGACCAACTCAATATTTACCTTGCCTTTGCAGTGCTTATTATCTTCATATCGATAGGTGTTGTGTTTGACTTCGTCGGATTGTCGGTAGCAACAGCCGATGAAAAGACGTTTCATTCTATGGCGGCGCGAAGGATACCTGCAGGCAAAAAGGCTGTAAGTCTAATTAAAAATGCCGAAAAGGTTTCCAGCTTCTGTAATGACGTTATCGGCGATATCTGCGGAGTCATAAGCGGTGCGACAGGCGCCGTAATAGCAGTAAGACTTTTTACTTCACCCGGCAGTACTGCAAATTTTGTGGGTAATCTTATTCTGACCGCACTTATTTCCACATTGACAATCGGATCTAAGGCAGCACTTAAAGGTATAGGTTTGCGTTACAGTAACGATGTTGTCAGGATAGTCGCAAAGTTTTTGTGCCTGTTCGATTTTTCTGCAAAACGTAAATAAAGGAATGCATATGGAAAATTCCGGATTCACAAGCTATACCCCGAATGAACTGAAAGCTCTCAGCGTTTCCAGGGCTGCAGAGTATTGTGGCGAGATACGTAAGTTCATGATAGATAATATATCATCCACAGGAGGACACCTTGCTTCCAATCTCGGTATTTGCGAGATATCCGTCGCGCTTATGCGTGTTTTCGATCCGCCTGAGGATAAAATCATTTACGATGTCGGCCACCAGTCATACGTACACAAAATACTTACCGGAAGAAGCGGACGCTTTTCAACAATGCGTAAATTCGGTGGATTGTCCGGATTTACAAAAATCAGCGAAAGTGATTATGACGCGTTTGGCGCAGGTCACAGCAGCACATCGGTGTCTGCAGCACTGGGCTTTGCAAAGGCTGCAAAGCTGAACGGCTCCGATGCACATGCGATTGCCGTGATAGGCGACGGAGCATTTACCGGTGGCATGGCATACGAGGGGCTCAATAACTGTGCAGAGGATGATAATATAATAATTGTCCTTAACGAAAATGAAATGTCAATATCAAAAAATGTGGGTAAAATTTCCAAATATTTTTTGAAAATAAGAAACAGAAAATCATATTTTTCACTTAAGCACAGAACAAAAGATTTTCTTTGTCGCATACCTGTTATCGGTGCTCCTGCGGCGAAAATGATCGAATTTTTTAAAACACTTATGCGCCGTTTGCTCACTAACAGTAATATGTTTGAGCAGCTTGGTATTAGATATTACGGCCCCGCTGACGGTAATGACCTTGAGACTGTTGAGCTTCTGCTCAGCGAAGCTAAAGCGCACAAGGGGCCGTCCTTTGTTCATTTTTGTACTGTGAAGGGCAAGGGTTACGGACCGGCAGAAGCTAATCCGTCAACGTATCACAGCGTTTCCGGCACATCGGTATCGTGCAATAAATATGATAAAATGTCATCTGCTTTTGGCGAAAAAATTGTCGAGTTGGCAGGTAAGAATAAAAAAATTTGTACCATCACCGCCGCAATGAGCACCGGTGTAGGACTTGACAAATTTGAATCTTTGTACCCCGAAAGATTTTTTGATGTGGGTATAGCCGAGGAACATGCCGTTACTTTTGCTGCGGGTCTTGCTGCTGCGGGATATTTGCCTTGCGTTTCAATGTACAGTACTTTTTTTCAGCGAGCTTATGACCAGTTTATACATGATGTTGCACTTCAAAATCTAAAAATAATTCTTGCTCTGGACCGTGCAGGTCTTGTGGGTGAGGACGGACCTACTCACCATGGCGTATTTGATGTATCTATGCTTCTGAATGTGCCCGGGATTGAATTGTATTCGCCTGTTAATACGGAGGAATTATGTACTTGCCTTGAACTGGCTGTTTCATCTGAAAATACAGTTGTTGTGCGTTACCCGAAAAATGTAAGGGCAGGTGTTTGCGAAAGCAAATTAAGCTGTAATGCAGCGGATGAACTGTACTCGCGTTCACCTCATGCAGATGTGCTGATAGTTACTTACGGATGCATAACAGCTAATGCGATTGAAGCATCGGAGCTTCTTTTGCAAAAGGGGATATCTGCCGCAGTATACCGTATTGCAAGGTTAAAACCCTTTGATTATGCTTCATTTGAAAAAATGCTCATAAATCTTTCTCCCAAGCTGATTTACGTGGTTGAAGAGGGAATGAAAACGGGTGGATTTGGCGAACACCTTAATTCTCTGACCACCGGCTTTTCATTTGTAATCAAAGCCATCGATGAAGAATTTATTACATTTGGAAGTACTGAAGAATTATATGAATATTGCGGATTTTCCGCTTCAAAAATAGCCGATGATATTTTCGGAATGGATGTACTTAAATGAGAGCTGATGTACTTATCTTCAAGAAGGGCATTGCAAAAAGCAGGGAAAATGCCAAAAAGCTTATAAACGATAATGCTGTTTTTATAAACGGCAAGGCTGTAAATAAACCCTCCGAGGATTTTGACGAAAACAGCATTATTACACTTGCAGAAAGTGTGATAAATAAATATGTCAGCCGAGGCGGTCTTAAACTGGAGCATGCTTTGCAGGAATTCAATGTGGATGTTCGTGGTTTTACAGCGTTGGATATAGGTGCTTCCACAGGTGGATTTACCGATTGTCTTTTAAAACACGGTGCCCGAAAGGTTTATGCTGTAGATGTCGGTACTGCTCAGCTTGACAAATCATTGCAAAATGACGAACGTGTTGTTTCTCTTGAAAAGTGTAATGCCCGAGAGTGCATCGCGGCTGTAAATGAGAAGTGCGATATTGTTGTCATGGACGTTTCTTTTATTTCACAGACATTGCTTTATAAAACAGTGCGCTTCCATCTTAAAGATGAAGGAGTGTTTATTTCTCTTATAAAGCCGCAGTTTGAGGCGGGCAGAGCGCATATTTCTTCTGGTGGTATTGTCAGCGATAGGAGTGTACATTCGGAAATTATCGACAGAATTAAAAAATCCGCATTTTTACATGGACTTGGAATGCTTTCGGTCATATGTTCGCCTATAAAAGGCGGTGACGGTAATACAGAGTATCTTGCGGTTTTTAAAAAGGTGAATTGATGAAAAAAATTGCAGTTGTTCCCAATCTTTTTAAGGATATCGACCTTTCATGTACCTGTAAGGTAATGAAATATCTTCTTACAAAGTATTGCACCATTTATATTCCAATTGAATATTCAAATCCGCTCAGTGTTTATGCCGATAATACGAAAGTCCGGTTTGCGGACGAAGATGAGATATATCACACTGCCCAAATGATTGTTTCGATAGGCGGAGACGGAACGATACTTAAAATATCTCATAAGGCTGCCCCCGCACATCTGCCGATTCTGGGTATAAATATGGGTACGGTCGGATTTATGACAGAATTGGAAGTTTCCGAGATTGACCTTATGGATTCTGTTTTTAACTCCGAGTATTCGGTTGAGGAACGAATGATGCTGGATGTTGAAGTCATACGAGAAGGAACGGTTATTTCCAATTTCAGTGCGCTTAACGATGCCGTCCTTTCAAAAGGTGTTATTTCAAAGCTCATTGAAATTGATTTGTACAGCGGTGACACAGAGGTCACGTATTATCGTACCGATGGTCTTATTGTTGCAACACCTACCGGTTCCACGGCATATTCACTGTCCGCAGGTGGTCCGATTGTGGATTCGGAGCTTGAGTGTATTTGCGTTACTCCGGTAAGTCCTCATTCTTTTATGAATTCCAGACCTATGGTATATTCGCCTAAAACAACATTGACATTGAAAACCTCCAGGCAACGCGATGACCAGGTTTTTTTGACAGTGGATGGCCTTGAGAATGTAAGGATACTTTACGGCGATGAAATCAGAATCAAAAAGTCATCTTTGACCTGTAAATTGATAAGAATCAAAAATACCGGTTTTTATGATGTAGTATATAAAAAGCTGTCTGAAAGAAGGTAAAATATGAAAACAAAAAGACATCTCAAAATTCTCGAGCTTGTCCGAAAGTATGATGTCGAGACACAGGATGCCCTTGCAGAATTGCTTATAGAAGAGGGATATGAGGTCACACAGGCAACTATTTCGCGTGACATAAAGCAGTTGAGACTTACAAAATCCGCGACACAGGATGGTAAGTATGTATATGCTGTTTCCGATAATGACGACACGGAAACTTCCACCGGAAAAGCGCTTGGAATTTTGCGTGACACAATTAAAAAAATTGATGTTGCACAAAATATACTTGTGGTCAAAACTTACTCCGGTATGGCACAGGCGGCGGCTGCTGCGCTGGATTCTCTGAATTATAAGGAAATAGTGGGTTCAATAGCGGGAGATGATACCGTGATGCTTATTTTTCGTGATAATCATACAGCAAACGATTTCATGGAAAAACTTATGAAAATGTCATCACGCTGATTAAAAGAAAGGCATAATAAAATGCTGTCCTCAGTACACATTGAAAATATAGCACTAATAAGCAAACTGGATGTTGATTTTACCGACGGCTTTACCGCTTTTACAGGTGAAACAGGTGCGGGTAAATCGATACTTATAGATTCTATAAATATGGTTTCCGGCGCACGTATGAACAAGGACATCATACGTACCGGAACGGATTCTTGCGTGGTCAGTGCAGTGTTTTCCGATATCAGTGCGTCTGCCGCAAAGAAAATTGAAGAATACGGCATCAGCGTTGACGACGACAATATGTTAATGGTTCAGCGTTCCATGACACTTGACGGAAAATCAGTTTCAAAGGTCAACGGACGGACAGTTCCGCAGTCTGTGTTGAAAAATATATGCTCGGTACTCATAAACATCTACGGTCAGCATGAGTTTTACAGCCTTACCGATGCCTCGGGACATATTGAATATGTGGATGGCTTTGCTGATTGCGAAGCTTTGAAAAACGAGTATCGCAGGCAATATGAGACGCTGTGCGACATAAAGAGAAGAATGGATTCTCTTGAAATGGATGAAAGCGAAAAGGCACAACGACTTGATTTTCTCAGGTTTCAGATAGCTGAAATTTCCTCCGCCAAGCTTTCCGTCGGTGAAGAAGAGAGTCTGTTAGAGGAAAAAAATCGTATTCAGAACTTTGAAAAAATTTCAGAATCTGCTCAAACGGCGTACCTTGCACTTTACGGCTCGGATAAAAAAAGTGCATACAGCTGTATAAACACTGCCATAGAGAGTATTGATGATTTGTCGGACATAATTCCTTCACTTTCGGAAGACAGCGAAAAGCTTACCGAGTATCTGTACGAAATAAGAGATATTGCAGAAAAAGTAATTGCTTTTAAGCCTGATTTGAATGATGACCCCACCAAGCTTTTGGATGATATAGAAGAACGACTTGATCTTATATATCGCCTGAAGAAAAAATACGCTCTTCCGGTTGCCGGTATAATGGAGCATTTTGGAAGAATTCAGCAGGAAATGAATGATATAGAACTCTCGGCTGAAAACATCGAAAAGCTTCACCTTGAATATTCTGAGCAAAAGAAGAAAGTGCTTTCTGTAGCCGGTGAACTCACAAAAAAGAGAAAAAGCGCGGCACTTGAAATTGAAAAAAAGATAAAGGAACAGCTTGTGTTTCTCGATATGCCGGGTGTGATTTTTAAGGTGGATTTGAGACCGATTGCGCAAGATGGTTTCGGTGATAACGGTGCTGATGAAATTGAGTTCATGATTTCAACTAACATTGGCGAGCCGCTTAAGTCCATGGCAAAAATAGCATCAGGCGGTGAGCTTTCGCGAATAATGCTTGCGATAAAGAGCGTTCTTGCTTTAAATGATGATATACCTACCGTGATATTTGATGAGATTGACACGGGAATTTCGGGTAAAACTTCTCATAAGGTTGGCATAAATCTTAAAAAACTCGCAGATTCCATGCAGGTGTTTTGCGTTACGCATTCCGCTCAGGTTGCTTCTCTTGCAACAAATCACTATAAAATAGAAAAGCTTCTTACTGACGGACGGATGCAAACACATGTGAAAGAGCTGTGCGATGCAGAACGTGAAAATGAAATTGCACGCATACTTGGTGGTATAGATGTGACAGAATCTGTTATTGCGACTGCAAGAGAACTTATAGAACAAGGAAAAAAATATTAATTTATCAGAGAGGTTAAATATAATGGGAATTTACGAAGAATTACAGGCTCGCGGCCTTATAGCTCAGGTAACTGACGAGAAGGAAATACGCGACCTTATTAACAACGGCGGAGCACGCTTTTATATCGGTTTTGATCCTACCGCCGATTCACTGCATGTAGGTCACTTTATGGCACTTTGCCTTATGAAGCGTTTGCAAATGGCAGGTAACAAACCTGTTGTACTTATCGGTGGTGGTACCGGATACATCGGCGACCCCTCAGGACGAAGTGATATGCGTTCCATGATGACGCCTGAAACCATTCAGCATAACTGTGACTGCTTCAGAAAGCAGATGGAACGTTTCATCGAATTCGGCGAAGATAAGGCGATCATGGTAAATAATGCCGATTGGCTTCTGAAGCTCAACTATATTGAGCTTTTACGCGATGTAGGTGCATGCTTCTCGGTTAATAACATGCTTCGTGCTGAATGCTATAAGCAGAGAATGGAAAAAGGGCTCAGCTTCCTTGAATTTAACTACATGATCATGCAATCCTATGATTTCTATCATCTCAATAATGAATATGGTTGTAACATGCAGTTTGGCGGCGATGACCAGTGGTCCAACATGCTCTTCGGTGCAGAGCTTATCCGCAAAAAGACCGGCAAGGACGCATATGCCATGACTGTTACTCTTCTTCTTAACAGTGAAGGTAAGAAGATGGGTAAAACCGCTAAAGGTGCTGTATGGCTTGACCCGGAAAAAACCTCGCCCTATGAGTTCTTCCAGTATTGGCGTAATGTAAATGATGCCGATGTAATCAAGTGCATGAAGATGCTTACATTTATGTCTCTTGAAGAAATCGCACAGTATGAAAATGCCCAGGGAAGCGAAATCAACAAGGCGAAGGAAGTACTGGCGTATGAGCTTACCAAGCTCGTTCACGGGGCTGAGGAAGCAGATAAGGCACTGGCGGCGGCGCGTGCTTTGTTTGAAAACGGTGGCATTTCCGAGGATATGCCTACAACTGAGCTCACGCAGGATGATTTTGTTGATGGTGCTGTAAGAGTTACCGATATCCTTGTAAAAGCAAAGCTTGCTCCCTCGAAAGGGGAGGCAAAGCGCCTTATTACTCAAGGCGGTATTGCGGTTAACGATAAAAAGGTTGAAACTTTTGATGCGGTAATAACCGAGGCGGAATTTGACGGTGATGTCATAATCAAAAAGGGTAAAAAAATATATCACAAGATAGTCAAAGCTTGATTGTTTATTGTGACGATAATATCCAGAGCGGTTTGTGCTTTTTGTACAAACTGCTCTGTTTTTATATAAAAATGGCGTGAGTTTAAGTGAAAATGGCTTATGAATTTGTCAAAAATAATTATTTTAAAAGGTAAAAAGATTGACAATTTGGTTTTTATATGCTATAATATTCGTACATTTTCATAAGGAGGATAATATGAAAAAACATCTTTTAACAGCATTGGCTGTTGTTTGCCTCGCAGTGATTCTTTGCCTTGGCGCAACAGCTTCAGAGGCAGTTTATGAAATCATGCCCTCTGTTTTCAACCAGGTGTTCCAGGGCGGAAACGACTGCGTTTTCATCTATAACGAGGATCATATGGTTGTTGTTTCCAAAAACGGTCCTGGTGAGACTGAAAAATCTAATGGTGACGTTTACGGCACCTCTAAACCCGAAGTTCCTTTTGATGGTGACAAGTATCAGTGGATTAAATTGAGAATCCGTAACCGCAGTGCGGCTGAGGTTTTTGAGTTCCATTTTGTTTCCGATGGAACAGGCGGCAAGCTTGTTGCAGATTCCTGCACACATTTCCCCATAACTGCAAACGACACCGAATTCAAGGAATACATATTCAACATTCCTGAGTGTAATATGTCTTCTCAGAATGTCAATGCAGATGTAAAGCTCGAAAAGTCTGTTTGGAGCGGTAAAATTTCTACCCTTCGTTATGACTTTATGTGGATTGCCGAGCCCTCCGGTCAGGTTCCCACAGGCTCTGAAATGGATGTTCAGTACATAGGTTTCTTTGAATCGGAAGAAGCTGCGAAGGCTCATACTTTTGTCAGTGATGCCGATCAGCCTAATGATGGCGACTGGGATAAGACGTATGCATGGGTTTACAATACAGCTGCGTCCAATAACTTTGCAATGGCAGGTATTGACAGTGCGGTTGAGTTTGGTGCAATTAAAGTACTGCCTACCAACAGCGACCCCATGATGACCATCAACTTCCCCGAAGGTGAAGGTCCTGACACCTCTGATTATCGCTATGTTGCAATAAGAATGAGCTCCGTTTCCGAGGTTTCTAACGGCGCACTGTTTGTAGGTACTACAAATAAGCCTACACTCTCCGGAGAAGGTCATAACTCCTTTGCTCTTACCAATAATGGTGAGTGGCAGAGAATAATTCTGGATATGCAGACTTACAATAAGTATTGGGCAGAAGGCGGTATGCTTACAATTCTCCGTCTTGACCCCATTAACGGTAATGATACCAATGCGGTTATCTATGTTGAACGTCTCGGCATATTCAAAAATGTCATTGACGCAAATAACTTCCTCAGTGAAGAAATCGACAAGTATGGCGAAACTCATTTCTATGGTGAAACCCACAGAGCAATCGTTCCCTCAGGCGTTCTTTCCGATGGCTTTGATAAAGCACAGTACATGCTTTCTGCGGATGAAGTGCTCAAGAGCGAAGATGGTAAGCTTCCTGTAGTTTACTTTACTGATGCTTCCGGCAACAGTTCTGTTGTGCCTCTCTGCTATACCAACCCTGTTGGTTACACCAGATATATCGCTAAGAAGGCAGGTACTTACACTGTCGCTTTCAATAATAAGGAGTATTCTGATATCGCAGGTCACTGGGGCGAAGGATATATAGATTTCGTTTCCGAAAGAGCACTGTTCGGCGGTACTTCTCCCACCGAATTCTCTCCCGAAGACACCATGACACGCGGTATGTTTGTAACCGTTCTTGGCCGTATGCATGGTGTAGATACCTCTGCTTATGACGGAAACACCGGCTACGCAGATGTTCCTGCAACCGAGTATTATGCACCCTATATTCAGTGGGCTAAGGAAATCGGAATTTTCGCTCCCGTAAGCGAAACCGAATTTGCACCTGAATCTCCCATCACCCGTGAAGTTATGGCGGTTGTAATTGCAAACTACGTAAAAGCTTTCGACTACAAGTTTGTTTCCAACGCTGAACCTATCGTGTTCAATGATATCACATCTCTTTCCGCTGACAGCGTTGCCGCTATCGAAGCCGCACAGAAGGCAGGTATTATAAACGGCAAGGGCAATGGCATATTTGACCCCGCGGGCATTTCTACCCGTGCAGAAGTTGCCACTGTTATGCAGAGAGTTATCAAGGGCATTCTTGGTATTCCCACTTATAACAATCCCTACGGCGAAGGCTATCACACCCGTGATCGTATCCGTGTCGGTATCTGGAACTTCAATGCTAACAAGTTCAACAGTGATGAAGCATTCAAGCTTGCTGCTGACCTCGGTGTAGACTATGTTGTCAATGCCCCCAGCACAAGCGTTCCTTACATCCGCGAAAGCTTCCTCAACCTCGCCGATAAATACGGTATGGAAGTTAACTTGGATCTCGTCGGAAATCTTTATAATGACCCCAATGCTGAAGACGATGTATTTAATGATGCGAGCGACTACAATCCTCTCGAAATGACTTCCGATTACTATGAACATCCTTCTTTCGGCGGTCACTACATCATCGACGAGCCCGGTATGGTTGATTACGAGCGTTTTGCAGAGATTTGTAATGAGTATACCGAAATGCTTCCCGATAAGCGTCCTTTCATCAACCTGCTTCCTATGTATGCAAGTGATGCACAGCTTCAGTACGGCGCTAACGTTCAGTCCATCCAGTACTACGATAATACCGGTGACATCTATAAGAGATACTGTGACTCCTTCAATGCGACACACAATGTTGACTACATTTGTACCGATATTTATCCTCTCAGCTGGGCTTCCGGTATTAAGACTACCTACAAAGATTATGTTGAGTCTATCAATATAATTGCAACCTCCGCACGCGAGTTCGGAAGAGAATTCTTCTGCTGCATCCAGACCTTTGACTGGACAAGCAGTAATAGCAAACGCGATCCTTCCGAGGAAGAATTCCGTTGGCAGACTTATGCTATGCTGTCCTTTGGTTGTACCGGTATTCTCCTTTGGACATACTGGTCCGGTAATGACGATAGCCCCGCTGTTGTTTACAACGACGGAACTCCCACCTACAACTATGATGCTGCTAAGCCTGTAATGTGGGAAATAAGAAGACTTTCCGATACCTTTATTAAGTATAAGAATGTTGGCGCGTTTACTCACAACTGCACCGAGGCAACACCTTATCTGAAGATGTCCGGAGAGTACGAGAACTTCGACATTATTTCCAATATTGATTGTAAGGATCCTCTGCTTGTTGGATGCTTCGAATCAAAGGAAACCGACGGCTATGCATTTACACTGGTTAACATGATTGAATGGCAGAACATGACTTCTACCACTGTTAACTTTACTCTCTCCGATACCACAAAGACAGTTACCGTTTATGACAATGATGAACCTCAGGTTATCACCGCTGTTAACGGCGTATACACTGTTGTGCTTGGCGACGGACAGGGCGTATTCGTAACCGTAGAATAATAAATACTGGCAAAAAATAACGGACTCATTTGAGTCCGTTATTTTTTACGCAATGATTTTAAATATTCCTTTTTTTCGCTGTCGATACGAAAGCTTTCAATTGCTTTTTGTATGGTTTTGTTGTGTGTCCACCCGTCAAGATGTTGACTTTTCAAATAATGGATGGTAAAGTTATATTGCTTTGCCAACGCGGTCGCAAAATACCAGGCTCTTGCCATATTTACGTAGTATTGCTGTGAAGTTATATTTGCAACTAATTCTAAGTGCGCAGGTGAAAAACTGTCATTTGATAAAAAATTCATAAGCGTTTTAATGCCAAACCGCACCGCGTATGTTTTATCTGTGTTTATCCACTCACATATCTTGGCATATAATTCGTCGGTGTAACTTTTGAGAACCTTCGGCGAAATAAGGTCGCAGGTTGCCCAGTTGTCAACATACGGTAGAAATTTGTCTAAAAGCTGAACGGTTTCATGATAATCACCGTTATACTCGATTAATATGCCGTGTAGATTGTTTTCCTCGTAGTAAAAGTGGGGAAGGGTGTTAATAAAGAGTTTTGCTTCGGTACTGCCACATATTTGAACAGCATATTTACGTAAAACCGGAATTCTTATACCAATAATTCTGTCTGTTTCGATTTCCGGCATCAGTGAGGAATGAAAGCGCTTGTAGTCAGCGTCTGCAAATGATAATAGGGTGGAGGTAATGCTTTGTTTAGTCATATCAATTCACCAAAAAAGAGAAACCCAAGGAAAATCCGAGGGTTTCTCTGAATTAATGTAAGTCCTGATGAAGTATCTGATTATTTCAGTTCAACAGAAGCGCCTGCAGCGGTGAGCTTAGCCTTGAGATCTTCAGCTTCAGCCTTGGGAGCGCCTTCCTTGATTGCCTTAGGAGTAGCTTCAACAAGGTCCTTAGCTTCCTTCAGACCGAGACCGGTGATTTCGCGAACAACCTTGATAACGTCGAGCTTCTTGTCGCCTGCAGCGGTAAGAACTACGTCGAATTCAGTCTTTTCTTCAGCTGCTGCTGCGCCGCCTGCTACGGGAGCTGCTGCAACTGCAACGGGAGCTGCTGCGGAAACGCCGAATACTTCTTCGAGTTCCTTAACGAGTTCAGAGAGTTCGAGAACGGTTAAACCTTTAATTTCTTCAATGAGAGCAAGTGTCTTTTCAGATGCCATTTTAGTATCCTCCGTAAATTAAATATAAATTATTTTTTAAACTAATGTCTTGTGGCTTGATTTAAGCCTGTTTGTCTGCGATAGCTTTAAGAACACAAGCCAGACCGCGAATGTTGCCGTTGAGAACGGTAACGAGACCGGAAAGGGGAGCGTTCATGCTGCCCAGCACTTTTGCAACGAGAACTTCTTTCGAGGGAAGCGAAGCCAGGTTGTTAACTTCTGCAACGGAAATTACCTTTCCGTCAACAAAACCACCTTTGATTACAAAATCATCATGGTCTTTTGCAAATTCCGACATAACCTTAGCGGGAGCAACTGCATCGTCTTTAGAAAAAGCAAAAGCAGTCATGCCGTTGAGCTGATCGTTAAGTTCGGAGTAATTTGTAGCGTTAAAAACAAAACGAAGCATGGTGTTTTTGATAACAGCGTACTCAACGCCTGCCTTACGGCAATCAGCACGGAGCTTGGTGTCGTCTTCAACGTTTGTCTTATAGTAGTTAACTATAACACCTGCGGAAGCCTCGGAAACTTTCTGTACCAGAGCTTCTACATCTTTTTTCTTCTGTTCAAGAATAGCTGCACTTGGCATAATATTTCACCTCCTATAAAAAATGAGAAAAAATAATGCTCTTTTACCTAACCGATAAAAGAGCATAAAAATATCACAAGTATAAATGCAACATTAATAAAGCATCTTTCCTCGGTAGGCGGCAGTGCCATTATAATTTCTTACCTACTGTCTTAGGATTGACTTACATCAACTCTGACATTATACCACGGTATTTCAATTTTGTCAATAGTTTTACGAAAAAAATCAAAAAAATTTTTTTCTATTTCAAAAAATACTTGATTTGCACGAAAAACTATTATATAATATACACTGTATTAGTATTTAAGTTTGATTGAAAAAAGTTAAAGGAGATATAAAATTATGAAAAAGCAGCACATCAACACAAAATGCGTTCAGGAAGGATATAAACCCAAAAACGGCGAACCTCGTGTATTGCCGCTTTATCAGTCCACAACATTTAAATATGACAGTGCAGAGCACGTCGGAGATCTTTTCGATCTTAAGGCAGCTGGTCATATGTATACCAGAATTTCAAATCCCACTCTCGAGTGTGTAGAAAACAAAATAGCAGCTCTTGAAGGCGGCGTGGGAGCGATGCTTACAGCTTCAGGTATGTCTGCTATACTCATTTGTATTCTTAATGTTGCCAAGAGCGGCGACAGCATTATTTCTACAACTGCTATTTATGGTGGTACGGTAACACTTCTCACCGCTGAACTTTCACGCCTTAATATTGAAGTTATATTTGTTGATCCTGATATTTCCGAACAGGAGCTTAATGCGAAAATCAAGCCAAACACCAGAATGATTTTCGGTGAAACGATTGCCAACCCGGCGCTTACTGTGCTTGACATAGAAAAATTTGCAAAAGTTGCACATGCAAACGGCATTCCGCTGATGCTGGATAATACTTTCCCTACACCTGTTCTTTGCCGTCCCATCGAGTTTGGTTGTGATGTAGTTATTCACTCCACCACCAAATATATGGACGGTCATGCCTCTGCATTGGGCGGTTGCATTGTCGACAGCGGAAAGTTCAACTGGAAAAACGGCAAATTTCCCGAATTTACAGAGCCCAACCAGGCATATCACGGTGTGGTCTTTGCAGAAGATTTCGGAGAATCCGCATTTATTGCAAAAGCAAGAACGGTTCTTATGCGTGATTTCGGTGTGGCTGCAAGCCCGTTTAATGCGTATATTCTCAATCTTGGACTTGAAACACTTGCTCTGCGTATGCAGCGTCACTGCGAAAATGCTGTAAAAGTCGCAAAATATCTCGAATCCAAAATTAAAGAAGGCAAGATTTCATGGATCAATTATCCCGGCATTGAAAGCAGTAAGGATTATGAACTTGCCAAGAAGTATATGCTTACCGAGGATGGTGAGTTTATAGGTGCGGCAGGTGTAATTTCCTTTGGTGTTGCGGGAGGAAGAGAAAAGGCAATGCAGTTTATGAATAAGCTTAAGCTTGCCGCTATCGTTGTTCATGTTGCCGATATCAGAACCTCCGCACTTCATCCTGCCAGCATGACACACCGCCAGCTTACCGACGAACAGCTTGTTGCTGCAGGAATCACCCCGGACCTTATTCGTTTCTCGGTTGGTATTGAAAACGCAGATGATATAATAGCTGATATCGAACAGGCACTCAACTAAAATAACAAGAGGTGTCATAATGAAAAAAGTACTTTCTTTGCTGTTTTTCATTGTTTTACTTGCATTATCAATGTCATTTGCCGCTGTTGCCCAACAGCAGATGGCACCCGCGCTTATATACAGATTTGACACGCAGGATGCGGTGGATAGCTTTAAAAACGGCTATTCATCCGCAGAGGTCAGCTTTGAGAATTCTACTCTAAAAGCGGTTGTAAAAGCCGGCACTACCTGTGACCCGTACGTAACTCACAGCTTTTCGGGTGACAATTCCTATGCCGATGATTACCGCTATCTGAAATACCGCTTCAAGACTACCGCTCAGCCAACAATGTACTGCTACGAGTTTTATTATAAAACCGAGAAGTTTACAACGATGGGTGAGAAGAACACTTATGTCCGCAGAGCGCTTACCGGCAGTGAAGATTGGCAGGAAGTGATTGTGGATATGAAAGAGCTTGGTGGCGAGCTGTGGGGCGGTAAGCTGGAAATTTTGAGGTTTGACCCACTGGAAGCCCACGACCGTTCAAAATTTAATGCAGGTGACACCGTATATGTGGAATATATTGCACTGTTTGCCACAATGGCGGAAGCGCAGGCTTATAACGGTGAATCCGCGGACGAATGGGTCTGCCCTGAGGGAATTGAGCCCGAAACCGACATAGCTCCCGCCGATGACTCCGATTATATAGTTTGGGAATTTGAAACCGAACAGGAAGTCGAGAAATGGTTGCCTGCGGGCATTGAAATTAACAAGAATAAAACCCATCAAATCGTAGGTCTTTCCAACGGCATTCTCGGTCTCTGGGATGATGACGATAATTTTTTCTTTAAATACACTCTTCCCGAGAATGAGCGGTTTACTCTCTCAAAATTCCCGTTTGTAAAAATCAGATACCGTCAGAGCCATGCTTCCGGCGTAGATATGCAGATATATTTCTGGAACACCCTTCAAAGCGGCAACCCATATATCAATGTCAGAGCTGAAAATGCTCTGGATTGGGAAACTGTCACATTGAATTACTCTGCCGGCACAGGTGCGGGAATGGTATCGGGATTCACCTGGGATGGTGTGCTTACCTCGCTTAGATTTGACCCTATGCGCGAATTCAAGCAGAACAATCCACGTGAATTCTATATTGACTACATAGGCTTTTTTAAAACAGAAAATGACGCTAATGCTTACGCAGCGGACCGAAATACCGAGTTTGGCAAGGATGCGATTTCCGTTTTGAGATACAATAAGCAGAGAGTTGTAATTCCCGCCAATTCTAAAGAAAAGTATTTCGATGCTTTTCAATATGTTGTTCCGTATGACGATGTGAATTTGGCCGATTTCAACAAAACCGTAAACGCAGAGGGAATACCGCTTCCCATAAGCTATTACAACGGCAAAATGGTCTCATTTATGTCGCAAGGTAAAGGAGAGCTTACATATTCCCCGCGGAGTATTTCCTTTGGTGACATTGAGAACCACTGGGGCGAAAATGATATAAGCATTGCAGCTTTGAACGGTTTGTTCAACGGTACTTCTGAAAACGAGTTTTCACCCGATATGCCACTCAGTCGCGGCATGTTTATCACTGTCCTGGGTAGATTTGCAGGTGTGGATGCCGCTAACTATATGAACATGCAGAAGTTCTCGGATGTTAACAGTGGAGAATATTATGCACCTTACATCTGTTGGGCGGCAGAGCAGGGAATAATCGAATCCTCCGACCGCTTCTGCCCCGAGGAAGCAATCACACGTAAACAGATGGCATGTATAACGGATGCATTCATGAAGAAGAGCGGATACCTGTTTGACAGTGCACTTTTTTCAGAGTGTAATTTTGACGATATTTCCGCGCTTACACAGCAGGAAAAAAATGCAGTTGTAAGTATTGCCGAGGCGGGCATCATTAAAGGCAAAAATAACAGCAAATTTGACCCCGACGGAAAACTTACACGTGCCGAAGCTTGTACCGTCTTTGTTCGTCTTACCAAGTCTCTGCTTCATATTTCGGCGGTCAAGGATTATGTTCGTTACAATGCGGCTGAGATGACCGTTCCGTACTGGAAAGGTGACAAGGTATATTATGAATCATTCCTCCCGACACGCGAAAAAGAGGGTGAGGAGATCGAAGTTCAGCTTCTTTATGATATTGACGAGGTTATAAGTCTAAAAAACGGGCTTCTCGATACGGAATATATTTACGGTAAGGACTATACAGTCCGAGACGGAAAGCTTTATATTCCGGTCGACAGCTCTATCGTCTGCATGACCAATAGTGAGCTGCACCCGATTGAAGGCACTTATCTTGACGTTATCAACGGCGGATTCCTTTTTACGGGTGACAGAGGAAAATCCCATTCAAGGCAGTGTGCTGTTACCTACACCCACAGTGACAGCTGGCAAGGGGATTATCCTGTTTCCAATCCCGAAAAACTGACCGGGTTCAAAGAAAAAGTGCGTAATGGCGAAGAGGTTACTATCGCTATGTTCGGCGACAGTATCTCCACCGGATGCGACAGCAGCGGTCTTGAGACAGTAAATCTCCCACCGTTCCTGCCGAAATTTATCGACCTTGTCGCAGAATGCCTTGAAAACGAATACGGCGGAAAGGTTAATGTTATCAATCGCTCAAAGGGCGGTATGTATGCACAGTGGGGTGCGGATAATGTGTCTGAACTGTTCAAGAATGACAGCTTTGATTTGTTTGTTATCGCTTTTGGTATGAATGATGGTACACTCAAGGTTGACGGTATTGTGTACCGTGACTATATAGAAGATATAATGAGGGCTGCATGGGTAATAAATCCGGATTGTGAGATTTTGCTTATTTCCACAACCATCCCAAATCCGGCATCCAGCTTTGCAAAATACCTCGACGATGGCACCTCTTATCATGACAGCTATGAACCTTTACTTCAGGATCTTTCTCGTAAATATGGCTCTCAGGCTGAGATATTCAAGCTTACGTCTATGCATAACTATATGCTCACACGAAAAAGATTTGTTGATTTTACTTCCAGTAATATCAACCACCCCAACGATTTTCTTATACGTCTTTATGCTCAGGGTATACTTGAATTGATTAAATAATTTTTCCCGGGTTTTTAAAAACGTAATCAAGAATCAATGTACCGCATATGCACTCACACAGCGAAATAAATAAGTATTCAAATGTTAAAATCATATTTTGACACAGGATATAGTTTTCCAGCGGTGTGAGTGCTTTGGCGGAAGCGATACCATAAAACAGCATAGCTACGGTAGTGAAGAAAATTATATGTAAAAAGCAATTAAGAAATGCTTTTGTTTTAAAATCTGTATTTGAAAAATATTTAAACATTGTTGCACCTCTGTGATGTGGTTATACTACATTATACACTGCGTGTGTTAAAATCATATGTATTTACGTTGAATAAATAAATTTATAAATTTAACATTGTACCACTTGAGGGGGTTGTTCACATGAGGGTTAAGTTTTTACAATACAATATTGCCGCGTGCAGAAACTATGAATTTGATAAAAACAGCAGAACTGTTATCGAGCAGCGTACTTTGGATGCAATACGTGACTTTGATGCCGATATTGTGACCGTTAATGAGATTGACGAAAATACCAAGCGTTCAGGAAATGTTAATCAGCCAAAATTAATTTCCGATGCGCTGGGTTATAATTATTATTTTGCGCCTTCTATTGAACTGGAAGGCGGACATTACGGCATTGCGTTGTTTTCAAAGTATGATATAATTTCAGCACAAATGATAAGAATTCCTGACTGCTTTGACTGCACGGGAAGATTGTTGGAAAGGCGTGTTATTATTTCCGCGGTTCTTGATGTTGAGGGAAGACAGTTGCGCGTTATGATGTCACATTACGGACTTAGTCCGGCTGAACAGGAAAATGCGGTGGAATGCACTCTCAAAGAGCTTGAAAACAGTGCACTTCCCACGATTTTCAGCGGGGATTTGAATATGAAACCCGACAATCCGCTTATCAAAAAGCTTTCGCTGCATTTGAACGACAGTGCCACTTTGTTTAAAACCCTTCCAATAACTTACCCGTCTTGGGGAGAGGATGACTGTTGTGATACATTGGGGAAAAAGATTGACTACATATTTGCAAAAGGTGAAATTAAAGCCGAAAATGTTTTAGTTCCACAGGTGCGAGTTTCGGACCATCTGCCTTATTATTGTGAGCTTTCCTTTTGAATTCGGAGGATTTTTGTGAAATTTAAGTTTGTAATTCCGTTTTTGATTTTAATTTGTGTGTGTTTTGCTTCAGCTGCTGATAATGAATGGGCGTTTGACACCATGGATAAGCTTTTACAGTGGACTTCAGATTCGGATATGCTGCAATTCGATATTAAAAACGGAAAATGTGAATTTATCCCCATGGGTAACAAACCGTATATTTCCAGAAGCTTTGGAAAAACTGATATGGATGTTGCTGATTATAAATATGCCGCGGTGCGTGTTAGTTGCGATTCGGCAGGCTGCACCCTGAGATTCATTATTGAAACTACCGAGGCTGAATATCAGAGTGAATTGCCGATCGGCAGTGGCGGTGAGTGGGAAAATGTTGTTTTTAATACTGAACTTAAAGGAACGCTTAATAAAATAACATTGTATTTTTTGCGTTCCGATGGTGTGCATGGTGATGCACATATTGTTATAGACCGAATTGGTCTTTTTGAAACCGAGGAAAAAACACAGCAGTTTTTAGGTCGTTCTCTCATTTCACTAAAGGAAAATGAAAAGCTTTTTTCTCCGGACGGAATAAATCCGCCAAGCTGGGTGTTTTCGGGTATTGCGGATACTTCCGTGTGGAATATAAGCGGCGAAACATTCAATAAAGTCGGAATGTTGAACATTAAAGCAGATGGCACTATCAAGGCGGAACATCTACTTTCGCATTCCTTTAATGCTCTTGAGTTTGCCTATTTTGCGTTCAGATATAAAACTTCAACCGAGTTTTCCCAAACCTACTTGAGCTTTAATGGCATGGATTCACCTAAATCTCACTTTGTTTTGCAATCCGACGGTGCATGGCACAATGTCATTGTGGATATGTCAAAATACTCTCACCGTGCTTGGAAAGACCGTATACATCAGCTTGCGTTGATATTTGACGGCGGAGGAGAAATTGATATTGAACGTGTAGGATTTTTTTCGAACTACTACGATGCTTCTGCTTTTCTTCTTCAAAGTGCAAGTTTTGATAATTTTTCCGACGGAGCGGTATATAAGGGAAGTAATTATAAAATAACTGTTCTGCCGGATAAGATGAGTGAGCCTTATACCGAGCATGACATTATGCCTTCAGGAGTTGCGGATATTAAAAGCGGTACGTGCACGGATGTTGTGCTTTGTGACGGCACACCGCTGTCACTTTCTGAGGTCACAAAGAACGGTTATGTAGTGTATTTTGCTTCCAAAAAAGGTTTATACACAATAAAGCAGAATAAAAAGCAGTATATCGACACCGATTCACATTGGGGAAGCGAATATATTGACTACGTTTCTGCGCGTACACTTTTCGGCGGTACATCCGAAACGGAATTCTCACCCGATATGACGATTACACGCGGTATGTTAATTACTGTGCTCGGACGTATGCACGGCGTCGATGCTTCGCTTGTCGGTAACGACAGCGGGTATGCAGATGTGGCTCCTGAACAGTATTATGCTCCTTACATAAAATGGGGGAGAGAGAATGGCATATTTAATCCCGATGGCATGTTTTTTTGTCCGGAAAGTCCCATAACCCGCGGTGAAATGTCATTGGTAATTTCAAATTATGTTTCATACAGCGGATATACTTTCCCCAAACGTTCCGCCGACTTCTCTTTTAACGATATTGACCATTGCTCGGAGCAAATAAAGAATGCAATTATATTTGTACAGTCTTTGGGTATCATTAAGGGCAAGGCGTTGTACATTTTTGACCCTGACGGCTTTTTTACCCGTGCGGAAGCATGCACCGTTATGACCAGGCTTATCAAATCAATTCTCGGGCTTTATCATGACACCTATTACACAGACGAATATTTTGCCGGCGAAAAGCTTCATATCGGAGCATTAGGTAATTTTGACACGGAAGTACTTAATGAAAATCTTCTTGAGGCATATGGCACGGCAGGCTTCAATACACTTTTGATGAGCAACGAAATGTTGCAAAGCGAAAAGATAAATATGACATTTGATTACTGCGATAGAAATGGGATAAATGTTATTACTACTCAGCAAAGTCCGTATGATTCAAACCTTCTTGAATATAGCGAAAGACCTTCGTTTTACGGCAGTCTTTTGGCAAATGAGATAGGAAGCGAAGATTTGACCGAGACATCAATTTTGCTTGAAGAATATCATTCTTACGTGCAGGGTAAAAAGTCGTTTATCAATCTTTTGCCACTGTATTCTTCCGGAAATCAGCTTAAATACGGTACAATGGCTGATTTCCCTGATTATTATGATGCCGATTTGGCGTTGTATTCCGAATATTGCCGTGAGTATGCACAACTCGGACACACCGATGTGCTCATGACAAGTATTTTTCCGTATACCGAAAACGGATTGTATGAAAGCTATATTGAAGCGGTAAGTATCGTTTCGTCAATAGCCCGCGAAAACGGAAAAGAGCTTTGGTGCATCGTTCAGACCGATTCCGGCATTACGGAAAAGAACATGGTTCTGCGTCAGTATTATACTCTTCTTTCTTTCGGGTGCCATAACTTCATTTGTTGGCTGTGGACAGAGGGTATATGCGATGCAAACAGCAATATCACACCCACCTACTATGCCGTTCAGTCTGCCAACAAAGAGTTGAACGCGATTTCCGATGTGCTTATGGAATATGAATATGCTTCCACTGTGGTATATAACGCCGAAAAAACATATGATAACAAATATTTCACCAATATTTCGCTATCGCATCCCTATATTTCTGATCTTATTTCAGATCGGACGATTGTTGTGGGAGTATTTGACGGTGAAAACGGAAAGGAAAGGGCGTACAGCCTTGTAAATTCATCTGAGAGTGATGCTGCACAGGTGAAAATCAAGCTGTCCGCTGAAACCATTACCGCCTATTTAGATGGCGTTGCACAACAGCTTACCTGTGATTCGGACGGATACTTCTGCTTTACTCTCGGCGCAGGTCAGGGTGTTTTTATAACTGAATGAATTTTTTTGATAAATGATGAAAGGACAAAAGTATGAAAAAAACAATTTATTTTATGCTTTTAATGATCGCTGTATTGTGTCTGGTTTCTTGCCAAAAGGATGAGGATTTTAGAGACGAGATTATAATTGATTATTCTAAGCCCAACGAAGCTTTGGACGCTCCGACCCCCGAAGCTCCCAACAGCGCCGAAACGGAAAAGCAAAATGAATCTGTCGAAGATGAAAATGAGAATAATGCGGTTGTCACTGAAAAGGAACCCCCTGCTTCTCAACCTGTCGGCGGCTCGGACTACACTTTTTCGAGAGAGTGGATGGATGAGACGTATAATCTTTATATTGCTTCCGTGGTTGTTGGCAGAGAATCAAGCGAAAACTGGGTTAACGAGGTGTTTTTGAAAAAAACACCGCAAGAGATGGATGCCCTTCCCAATATCTATATGATGATTGTAGACCTGGGAATTTCCAAAGAAGACCTTATCAAAGCTAACAATGAGTATGGCAGTGGAGATTTAACCCCTGAAATGATAGATGCTTTATATCTTGATGATGTGGAAGATGTTAAAAAAGCACTTATGAATCCCAATGCGCTATATTGCAACGGTAATGTGTACACCTTTGATAAAATCAAAAATTCCAACGGTGCTTTCACAGAGATACCCGTTGAAGTGCTGGCGGACTACCTGAATGACATACAAGAACTTTGTGTCCGCGAGAATACCATAAAGTACATGTTAGAGGAAATCAATTTCGCACGCAGTATTTACGGAATTGAAGCTTCTGAATATGATTTCGGATAATTACTGAAATATAGTCACATTTTTACAAAATAACAAAAAATTCAAAATTCACCTATTGACTATAACGAAAAATAGGCGTATAATACTATCATCTATATATTGTTTAAAGGAGTTACACTATGAGAGTTTATAATTTTTCCGCAGGTCCTTCCTCTCTCCCTTTGCCGGTGCTTGAAAAAGCAGCCGCTGAAATGGTTGAATATCAGGATTCGGGTATGTCCGTTATGGAAATGAGCCATCGCTCACCCGTGTACGAAAAGATAATTGCAGATGCTCAGGCTACTTTCAGAAAAGTAATGAATATTCCCGATAACTATAAGGTTCTCTTTATGCAGGGCGGTGCGACCACCCAGTTTGCTGCTGTACCTCTTAACCTTATGAATAAGAACAAGAAGGCAGACTATGTTATTTCCGGTCAGTTCTCCAAAAAGGCTTACCAGGAAGCTAAAAAGTTTGGTGACGTAAGAGTTCTTGCTTCCAGTGAAGACAAAAACTTTACATATATTCCTACCTTCAAGAAAGAAGATATCCGTCCCGATGCAGACTATGTTCATATCTGCTTCAATAACACTATTTTCGGTACAAAATTCCCCGAAATCCCCGACACCGGAGATATTCCTCTTGTCGCAGACCTTTCCAGCTGTATTCTTTCCGAACCGGTTGACGTTACAAAGTTCGGTCTTATTTACGCGGGCGCACAGAAGAACATGGGTCCCTCCGGTCTTACTGTTGTTATCGTAAGAGAAGATCTTATCGGCAATATCAGAGAGAATTCTCCTGTTATGTTTGACTACAAAATTATGGCTGATAACGACTCGATGTACAATACACCTCCTTGCTATGCAATTTATATTGCAAAGCTTGTGTTTGAATGGGTTGAAAGCCTCGGCGGTCTTACCGAAATGAAGAAAATCAATGAGAAGAAATGTAAAATCCTCTACGATTTCCTTGATAATTCCAAGAGATTTATAGCTCCTGTCGAAAAAGGCTCCCGTTCCATGATGAACGTTACCTTCGTTACCGGCGATGCTGATCTGGACAAGAAGTTCTGCAAGGAAGCAGAAGCTAACGGCTTTGTAAATATAAAAGGTCACCGTTCCGTCGGCGGTATGCGTGCTTCAATCTACAATGCTATGCCTATCGAAGGCGTAGAAAAGCTTGTTGCTTTCATGAAGAAATTTGAGGAGGAAAATAAATAATGTACAATATCAAACTTCTCAATAAAATTGCTTCATGCGGTACAGACCTCTTTGATGCAAAGTACAATGTTGGTGAAAATGTAGAAAAAGCCTCTGCGATAATGGTTCGCTCTGCCTCCATGCATGAAATGGAGTTTGAGCCGGAATTGTGTGCAATTGCACGCGCCGGTGCGGGCGTCAACAACATTCCGCTGGATGTTTGCGCCGAAAAGGGAATTGTTGTCTTCAATACCCCCGGTGCTAACGCAAATGCTGTTAAGGAGCTTGCTATCTGCGCACTGCTTCTTTCTTCCAGAAAGATAACTGCAGGTGTTGAATGGGCAAAAACTCTTGAGGGCAACGAAGATGTTGCGAAAGCTGTTGAAAAAGGCAAGGGTCAGTTTGTAGGTCCCGAGCTTAAAGGCAAAAAGCTGGGTGTAATTGGTCTGGGTGCAATCGGCGTTATGGTTGCCAACACAGCTGCCCACCTTGGTATGACTGTGTATGGCTATGACCCTTATCTGACTGTTGATGCAGCATGGAATCTCTCACGCAGCATAGTAAAAGCAAATGAACTTAAGACCATTTACGAAAACTGCGATTATATTTCTGTGCATGTTCCTTCCACCCCCGAAACCAAGGGCATGTTCAACAAGGAAACATATTCTATGATGAAAGACGGCGTGAGAATTATTAACCTTTCCCGCGCTGACCTTTTCAACACATCAGATACACTGGATGCAGTAAAATCCGGTAAGATAGCAACCTATGTTACTGACTTCCCGACTGCCGAAACTATCAATGTCGATAATATTATTGCTATTCCTCATTTGGGCGCATCTACTCCCGAATCCGAGGACAACTGTGCAGTCATGGCGGCAGAGGAACTTATTGACTTTCTTGAAAACGGTAATATCAGAAATTCCGTAAACTATCCCACTGTAATTCTTCCTCGTTCTACCGATAAGCGTATTTGCATTCTTCACAAAAATATTCCTTCCATGGTTTCTCAGATTACCACTGTTCTTGCCGAAGATAAGGTGAACATCGAAAACATGCAGAATAAATCCAAAAAGGAATATGCTTATACCATGATTGAGGTTAACGGAGATGTGGCGGATAAGATAATCGCTGATATTTCCGCAATTGAAGGCGTTATCAAAGCGTTTGTTAAATAAGAATTCGATTTAAAAAGGCTCCGATGGTTTTCATCGGAGCTTTTTGCTTAAATGACGTTATATTCTAATAAAAATAGCATTTTTTGAAAATAATTGTTGTATTTTACTTGAAATTTATAATATATTATGATATAATATCTGTTATGATAGTTAATTGACAGGAGTGTGTTCAAGTGGTAAATATTGCATTGATAGGCTTTGGGGTTGTAGGCTCCGGAGTGTTTGAAATGGTGACAAAAAACAGCGAGGCTTTAAAGACATCCTGCGGTGATGATATTAATGTAAAATATGTACTTGATATCAGAGATTTTTCATCCCATCCGTCGGCTGAAAAATTCGTAAAGGATATAGATATTATTCTTAATGATAATGAGGTTTCTGTGGTAGTTGAAGCTATGGGCGGCTCTCACCCGGCGTATGAATATACCATGGCGTGCCTTAATGCTAAAAAGAGTGTTATCACTTCCAACAAAGAAGTGGTTGCTACTTTTGGTGAAAGTATGCTTAAATGCGCCAACGAAAACGGCGTGCGTTATCTTTATGAGGCAAGTGTTGGCGGTGGTATACCCATAATTCGTCCTCTGCATAAATGCCTCAGCGGTAACGATATTACAAAGGTGTTCGGCATTCTTAACGGAACAACCAACTACATCCTTACGCAAATGTTCAAAAACCAGAAGTCGTATGCAGACGCACTCAAAGAAGCTCAGGAGAAGGGCTATGCCGAGCGTGACCCTCGTGCAGATGTTGAAGGCATAGATACCTGCCGTAAGATTTGTATTATTTCCGATATTGTTTTCGGTGCTTTTGTTGATCCCAACGAGGTTCACACAGAGGGTATTCCCGCGGTTACTGCAGAGGACGTGAGCTATGCCGAAAGCAGAGGATGCTCCATAAAGCTTTTGGGTTATACCGAGAAGCGCGATGACGGAATTGTGATTCTTGTGGCACCTTTTATGGTTTCAAAAGACTTTATTCTCTCCAATGTGGATGATGTTTACAACGCTGTAACCGTTTACGGCAATTGTGTTCAGGATGTTACCTTCTGCGGCAGAGGCGCAGGTAAATTGCCTACTGCTTCGGCAATGGTTGGCGATATAATTGAGGCGGTAAACCATCCCGCGTTTCCCAATCGTGAGTTTGGCAGAGTAAATATCAATATTTGTGACCATAAGACCCAACCATTCTCGTTTTATGTTAAGGCAAGCGGCAATATTTCGGATGCTTTCGCTGATAGTGAAATTCTTTGCGAGAACGCACAGGGCGCGGTTGTTATTACTGCACCGATGACAGAACATCAGCTCGAAGAAAAGGCTGAAAAATACAATCTCAAGCTTGATAGAGTTATCAGATGCCTGTGATTATATATTCGTGTTGAATAAAATAATTTAAAGAGGATAGATGAAATGAAAGACAAGTTACAACAGATAAGGCTTGCCGCTAAGGATGAACTGAATAACATTCAGAATCCCGAAGAGCTTGAACAATTAAAGGTCAAGTATCTGGGCAAAAAGGGTGAGCTTACCGCAATTTTGCGTTCGATGAGTACACTTAGTGCTGAGGAACGTCCTGTTATCGGTCAGTTTGCCAATGAAGTAAGAGCCGATATAGAAAAATTTATTGAAGAAAAACGCATCTCACTTGCTGATGTTGTCATGAAGCAAAAGCTCAAGGCGGAGAAGATTGACGTTACCATCCCCGGTAAAAAGCGTCAACTCGGTCACACTCATCCGCTTACTGCTACTTCCCGCGAGATCGAGAAAATATTTCTCAGTATGGGATTTGATGTTCTGGAAGGCCCCGAAATCGAGTACGTAAGTAACAACTTTGATGCTCTCAATGCGCCCGATAACCATCCTTCCCGCGATCTTACCGATACATTCTATATAAATCCCGAAATTCTCCTGCGCACACAAACCTCTCCTATGCAGGCAAGAATAATGCGCTCCGGAAAGCCTCCGATACGCGTTGTTTGCCCGGGCAGAGTTTACCGCTCGGATGAGGTTGATGCTACCCATTCTCCCAT